>NZ_JCAXDU010000017.1:0-113998 GCF_059759155.1 Rhodococcus sp. GQ147 | reverse complement strand
AGTGGGCGAGATGCGGAATTCCGATGGGTCTGACTCGGGCGGGGCCGTGCCGGTGCTACGCGCCATGCAATTCGGCGCCCATCTGCTGTTCTTCCTGCTCCTCGCGGTGGGTGTCGTGCGCACGGTTACCGACAGTGCTCATCCCGCTCCGATCGTCGCGCTCGCTGTCGTGGTAGCCGGGTGGTATCTCTTCGGGATCTGGTTCGCGCAGCGTGAGGGCTTCGAGAACGGGGAGCCGGTACAGCGCCGGTCGGGGCAGATCTGGTTCGCGGCGCTCGGGCTGGGCTGGTTGGCCCTCGTGGTGGCGGATGTCAACTTCGTCTGGCTGGCGTTCGCCCTGTTCTTCCTGTGCTTTCCCCTGTTCTCCACTCCGGTCGCGTTGACGGTGACGATCATGCTGACCGCGATAGCGATCGCAGCGACGCTGTGGCACGGCACCACGAACACGGTTGCCTCGATTCTCGGACCGGTGTTCGGGGCGGCAGCTGCCGCCGGAATGGCCGTCGTCTACCAACAGTTGGTGCGGCAGTCCGCGCAGCGACAGCAGTTGGTGGACGAACTCACCGAGGCGCACCGAGAGTTGCTCGGGGCGCAGGACGAATTGGTCGCGCTGCAACGGGAAGCGGGCGCACTGACCGAACGTTCCCGCCTCGCGCGTGACATTCACGACACTCTGGCGCAGGGATTTTCGTCCATTCTGCTGCTCTCCCGAGCCGGGCAGCGCGCTCCCGACAATTCTGCGGCGGTCTTCGCGCAGATCGCGGACACCGCGCAGCAGAATCTGATCGAGGCCCGCCGGGTGGTCGACGCGCTCGCGCCGGTTGCGCTCGAGTCCGCACCGCTCGAATCCGCGTTGCGGCGCCTGCTCGACCAACTCGAGCAGCAGACCGGGATCACCGGTGACCTACTCACCGACAGCGATCCGATCCCGCTGGTGACGGACTTCGACGTCGCCTTGCTCCGCGTCGCCCAGAGTGCTCTCGCCAACGTGCGGTTGCATTCGCGGGCGCGTCGGGTACGGGTGACATTGAGCTACGCATCCGACGAAGTACGGCTCGATATCGTCGACGACGGTATCGGCTTCGATCAACGTCAGGACGGTGGATTCGGCTTACGGTCGATGCGGGAACGACTGGCCGAACTGGGTGGCACACTCGTCGTGGAATCGGCACCCGGAGACGGAACCGCGGTTGCCGCAACCCTTCCGGTCGGGCGGGTCGCATGAGTGCGGTACGTGTACTGCTCGTCGACGATCACCCGGTGGTACGGGCGGGACTGCGCGCGTTGCTGGCGTCGCACGATGACATCGTGGTGGTCGCCGAAGCATCGTCGGGTGAGGAAGCCGTGGCTTCGGCGTCGGCCGCGAAACCCGATGTGGTGCTGATGGATCTGCGTCTGGGATCGGGGATCGACGGGGCGCAGGCGACCGCCCGGATCCTGACGGCGGCCGATCCGCCGAGGGTCGTCGTACTCACCACCTACGACACGGACGCGGACATTCTGCGCGCGGTCGAAGCCGGTGCGGCGGGCTACCTCCTCAAGGACACCGACCCGAAAGTGCTGATCGAATCGGTGTTCGCGGCGGCCCGTGGGGAGACCGTCCTGGACCCGGACGTGGCCCAGCGCCTTTACCGCCGCATGCAGCAGCCCCGCGCCGACCTCAGCGCCCGTGAAATCGAAGTGCTGTCGCTGGTCGCCGAAGGGTTGTCCAATCGTGCGATCGCCAAACAGCTCTTCGTCAGCGAGGCAACCGTGAAATCCCATCTGGTGCACGCGTTCACCAAATTGGAGGTGGATAATCGCACCGCCGCAGTGGTCGCGGCGCGCGAGCGGGGCCTGATCGTGTGATCGGTGTCGAGGATCGGGTCAGGAGAACGAACCGTGTCGGCCCTCCCCGGACGCGAACCGCGCGGCCCCTCCGACCGTGTCACTTCCGACGGACTCCATACCGAGGGCGAATACGAATCCGAGCGCCTCGGATTCGGAGCGGCCGAACTGTTCGTAGACCGAGCGGCGGTCGTTGCGCATGCAGGTCTGTGGGAAGACTGTGACAGTTCGAGTCCACCGGCAACCGCGTAGCCTTCCACCGCCGCGATCACCGGTTTGGAGAGCACGAGGCGCGTCGGCCGGTTCGGCGGCCATCGGACCGTCGACCGCGTTCCGGCGCTCGGGACGGGCCATGATCACAGTCGTTACCCGATCGCGCGTCTCGACGCGGATCGATTCGTACGGCGTCATGCCCGACCTCCCCGCTCAACAGCATCGGCTTCCCGGGTTCGCATCCGCTGCAGCGTGCCGCTCACGCCAGTAGTCGCGTTCGCTCAGCGGTGGTCGATCCGGATGCTGCCGGCGGTGCAGTTCGACGTACCTCGCGTAGTCGTGGTCGCCCATGACGGCACCGATCCACCACCACGCCCGACGCAGTGCTGTGATCACGACCCACCTCCGTCCCCGTCGCGATGCCGCGAGGCATGGGTGTGTGCGGCGCCCGGGGCGCGGACCTTGCCCGATGCGATCAGTTCGTCCCACTCCTTCTGCAGTTCCCTCTCGGCCGGGGTCGGCACGAAACCCGCGGGCGCGAATATCTTCGACGGCACGTCGGGTGTCTCGGTGGTGGGCATACCTCCGGCCCGGACCGATTTGATGCACACCACTACTCCTGCGGCGACCACGATGAGCACGAGCACTGCGAACACGATCGACAACGTGCCCTGGATGAACGTGTTGCGGATGACGGCGTCGATCTCGTCGGCAGTCTTCGCCGAACCGAAAGTGGTTGCGCCGGAGTTCTTCGCGTCGACGAAGGCCCGGTGCTGCGCCCAGTACCCGACCGCGCGGTCGCCGGAGAAGATCTTCTGCCACGACGCCGTCATGGTCACGATCAAATCCCACACCAGCGGCACGCCGGGGATCCACGCCCACTTCACCAGTCCCTTCTTCACGACGATGGTGAGCACGACCGTCAGGGCGATCGCGGCGAGCAATTGGTTGGCGATGCCGAACAGTGGGAAGAGCGTGTTGATGCCGCCCAGCGGGTCGGTGACGCCCATCAGCAGGATCGCACCCCACAGACCGACGACGACCGCAGAGCACAACCACGCACCGGGTCGCCACGACGGATCCTTGAAGCGGCGAGCGGGACCGCCGAAGTTGCCGAGCGAGTCCGACAGCATGAACCGCGCGACACGCGTTCCCGCGTCGACGGTGGTGAGGATGAACAGCGCCTCGAACATGATCGCGAAGTGGTACCAGAACGATTTGAGGCTGTCGCCGCCGAACAGGTCGCTGAGCACCTGGGACATGCCGAACGCGAGCGTCGGTGCGCCACCGGTGCGAGAGATGATCGACTCCTCCCCGACGGATTCGGCTGCCGCCGAGATCTGTTCGGGGGTGATGTCGGGCGACCCCAGCCCGAGACCGTTGACGTAGGCGGCGGCGGTCTCCGGAGTGCCTCCGGTCACGGCGGCCGGAGCGTTGAGCGTGAAATACAGGTGCTGGTCGATGATGCAGGCGGTGACCAGCGCCATGATCGCGACGAACGACTCGGTGAGCATGCCGCCGTAGCCGATGAGCCGGATCTGCTTCTCCTTCTCGATCAGCTTCGGTGTCGTCCCCGAGGAGATCAGCGCGTGGAAACCCGAGAGTGCACCACACGCGATGGTGATGAACAGGAACGGGAACAGCGACCCCGCGAAGGCCGGGCCGTCACCGTCGATGGCGAACGACGTGATGTCGGGCATCTCCAGGTTCGGTCGTGCGACGAGGATCCCGATCGCGAGCAGGACGATCGTGCCGACCTTCATGAAGGTCGAGAGGTAGTCGCGCGGGGCGAGCAGCAACCACACCGGCAGCACCGACGCCGCGAATCCGTAGGCGATCATCAGCCACGAAATCGTCACCGGGGACAGGGTGAACCAGTTCGTTCCCCAGTCGGTCTCGGCGACCCAGCCACCCGCGATGATCGCGACGAGCAGCAGAACGACGCCGATCAGCGACACCTCCGCGACCCTGCCGGGTCGCAGGTAGCGCAGATAGACGCCCATGAACAGTGCGATGGGAATGGTCATCGCGATGGAGAACAGGCCCCACGGGCTGTCGGCGAGCGCGTTCACGACCACCAATGCCAGCACCGCGATCAGGATGATCATGATGACGAAGACCGCGATGAGCGCCGCGACGCCGCCGATCGGCCCGAGTTCCTCGCGGGCCATCTGGCCGAGGCTGCGTCCGCGGCGGCGCGAGGAGATCCACAGGACGAGGAAGTCCTGGACCGCACCGGCGAAGACGACGCCGACGATGATCCAGATCGTGCCGGGCAGATAACCCATCTGGGCGGCGAGCACCGGGCCGACGAGCGGGCCCGCGCCGGCAATGGCGGCGAAGTGGTGGCCGAACAACACCCGACGGTCCGTCGGCATGTAGTCCTTGCCGTTCTCGAGTTCCTCGGCAGGTGTCGCACGGTCGTCGCGTGGCTGCACGATCTTGCGTTCGATGAACTTCGCGTAGAAGCGATAGGCGACGAGATAGGTGCACACGGCGGCAATGACGAACCAGACCGCGTTGATCTCCTCGCCGCGGACCAGCGCGATGATCGACCAGGCGACCGCCCCCAGAATCGCGAGCACGAGAAAGACGATCCTCGCGGTGGGTGATATCGGTGTCCGGTCGACGACACCGACCGGTGGAAGATCGGGGTCGGTCCGGAGATATTCCACCTCGCTGCCGGTCGGCGGCGCCGGGTCCACAGCCATATCGGCTCCTCACCAGGCTCGCCCGCAGACCCGCGGAGGTCGCGACGGGCCTCGAACGTGCTCGAATCTCGACCAGCGTCACGCTACCCGCGCGCGTCGACGAACGAACCGGAATCGATCAGCCGCGTGCGGCGATCCTGGCTTGCACCTCGGGCCGACGTAGCGGCGGCACCGACGGCGGTGGTTGCCGCCGCTCGGGAAGGGCCGCGAGCAATCTCGTCGTCGTCGCGGTCACTTCGGCGACGGCCTGTTCGAACGGCTCCCGGGTGGCGTCGGAGAGTTTGTGGATCCCGCTGACCTTACGGACGTACTGCCGTGCGGCCGCTTCGATCTCCTCGGCGGTCGCAGCCGGCTCGAGCCCCCGCAGCTCCGTGATGTTCCGGCACATGCTTCGAGGGTAGACGTCACCTCCGGACCGGACCATACGTTCGCTTCCGCGCGCCCGCTGTCCGTCCGCTGCGGCGATCGCAGCAGCGGATGACGAACGGGCGCGCGGATGTGAAGGGGGTGGGTCAGACGCGTTCGATGATGGTCGCGTTGGCGGTCCCGCCACCCTCGCAGATGGTGAGCAGGCCGTAGCGACCACCGGTGCGCTCGAGCTCGTTGAGCAGCGTCGCCATCAGCTTGGTGCCGGTCGCGCCGAGCGGGTGGCCGAGGGCGATCGCGCCGCCGTTGACGTTGACCTTCGACGGGTCGGCGCCGATCTCCTTGATCCACGCCAGGACGACGGGCGCGAAGGCCTCGTTGATCTCGATGAGGTCGATATCGTCGATCGTCAGGCCGGCCTTCTCGAGGGCGTACTGCGTGGCGGGGATCGGGGCGGTGAGCATGAAGATCGGGTCGTCGCCGCGGGCGCTGAGGTGGTGGATGCGCGCGCGGGGCTTCAGGCCGTACTTCTTCACGGCCTCGTCGGAGGCGAGCAGCACCGCGGATGCGCCGTCGGAGATCTGGCTGGCGACGGCGGCGGTCAGGCGTCCGCCCTCGACGAGGGTCTGCAGCGACGCCATCTTCTCGAGGCTGGTCTCGCGCGGGCCTTCGTCGACGGTGGCGTCACCGAAGGGGACGATCTCGTTCTCGAAGCGTCCCTCGGCGATGGCGGCCTTGGCGCGCTCGTGGCTCTGCAGCGCCCACTTCTCGAGTTCCTCGCGGCTGAGGTCCCACTTCTCGGCGATCATCTCGGCACCCTTGAACTGCGACACCTCGTCGCTGCCGTAGCGCTCCGTCCAGCCCTTCGACCCACCGAAGGGGGTGTCGAAGCCGTACTGCTGCCCGACGATCATGGCCGCGGAGATCGGGATCTGCGTCATGTTCTGCACGCCACCGGCGACGATGAGATCCGCGGTGTCGCTGAGGATCGCCTGGGCACCGAAGTGCAGGGCCTGCTGGCTCGACCCGCACTGACGGTCGACGGTCACGCCGGGCACGTGCTGCGGGTAGCCGGCGGCCAGCCACGCGGTGCGGGCGATGTTGCCGGCCTGGCCGCCGATGGCGTCGACGCAACCGAACACCACGTCGTCGACGTCGGCGGGGTCGATGCCCGTGCGCTCGACGAGCGCCTTGATCACGTGCGCGCCCAGGTCGGCCGGGTGCACGTCCGCGAGCCCACCCTTCTTCTTGCCGATGGGGGTGCGCACCGCGTCGACGATGTAGGCCTCGGTCATGATGTCTCCTTACGAAGAATTCTGGTTCGACAGTCCGTCGAGAACGATGGAAAGGTATTGCTGGGCAACCTGATCGATACTGAGGGAGCCTCCGGGCCGGTACCAGCGCACGGCCACCCACACGGTGTCGCGCAGGAACCGGAAGACCAGTTCGACGTCGACGTCGGGCCGGAACGAACCGTCCGCGACGCCGCGTTCGATCACGCCCACCCATAGGTCGCGGAACTCGGTGTTGAGTTCGCCGATGTAGGCGAAGCGGTCGCCCTCGAGATGCTTGGCCTCACCCTGGTAGATCGCCACCGCGGCGTGCGACCGGTCGATCGCCTCGTAGGAGGTGGTGACGAGTGCCGCGAGGGTTTTGCGGGACGGCAGACCCGACGCGACGATCTTGCGGTACCGGTCGAACAGGTCGTCGAGGAAGGCCCGCAGGATCTCGTCCACCATCGACTCCTTGGAATCGAAGTGGTGGTAGAGGCTGCCGGAGAGGATTCCCGCCGCGTCGGCGATGTCGCGCACGGTCGTGGCCCGCACACCGCGCGACGCGAACAGGTCGGCTGCGATGTCGAGCAGTTCCGCGCGGCGTCCGGACTTGCTGGAGGTGTCGTCGCGTGAGGGAGTCATGACGGACATCCTTTCAAGCCGACCGAGAGCGGGTTCATGCCCGCTGGGAGGAGACCGACACGACCTCGCCGGTCAGATAGGTCGTGTAGTCGCTCGCGAGCATCGCGATGGTCGCCGCGACCTCCCAGACCTCGGCGGCGCGGCCGTAGGCCTCACCGGCGGCGAGGTTGTCGAGCAGTTCCTCGCTGGTGACCTTCGCGAGGAAGGGGTGTCGGGCGATGGACGGGGCGACGGCGTTGATGCGCACGCCGTATTCGGCGGCCTCGATCGCGGAGCAGCGGGTCAGGGCCATGACGCCGGCCTTCGCCGCCGCGTAGTGCGCCTGCGAGTGCTGGGCGCGCCAGCCGAGTACCGACGCGTTGTTGACGAGCACGCCGTTGTGGTCGACCGAGCGGAAGTAGCGCAGTGCCGCGCGGGTCGCGCGGAAGGTGCTGGTGAGGGTGATGTCGAGGACGCGATCCCATTCCTCGTCGGTCATCTCGACGACGGGCGTCTCCCCACCGAGTCCAGCATTGTTGACGAGCACGTCGATGCGCCCTAGCCGGTCGGCGGCGCCGGTGATGAGGGCGTCGACCTGTTCGGTGGACGACACGTCGCACACGATCGTCGCGACCTGCTGTTCGGGGAACTCGGCCGCGAGCTTCTCCGCGGACTCGCCGAGCCGGCGCTCGTGGAAGTCGGAGACGAGCACGTCGGCGCCCTCGAGCAGCGCGCGACGCGCGGTGGCGAATCCGATGCCGGTACCGGCGGCGGCGGTGACCACGACCTGCTTGTCGCGGAGCAGTCCGTGGCCGGGGGTCTCGACCGGCGGGGTCGCGAGCGGGGATGCGGGACGGGGTGTTGCGGTCACGGACGTGCCTCCCGGGGAAGGCCGAGCACGCGCTCGGCGATGATGTTGCGCTGGATCTCGTTGGATCCGCCGTAGATGGTGTCGGCGCGGGTGAACAGGAACAGCCGCTGCCATTCCGCGAGCTCGAGATGTTCGGGATCGGTGATGTCGGAGGGATTTCCGGCATGGTCGTGATCGGGGCCGACGAGCGATGACGATCCCTGCACGTCCATGGCGAGTTGCCCCAGGTCGCGATGCCAGTTCGCCCACAGCAGTTTCGCGACCGAGGCCTGACCCGGATCGGCGTCGCCGAGGGTGCGCAGGGCGTGGGCACGCATGACCCGCAGTTCGATCCGCGCGCGGGCGATGCGTTCGCGGAGGTGCGGATCGTCGATCGCACCGTTGCTCTCGGCGACGGAGACGATGCCGTCGAGTTCGCGGGCGAAGCCGATCTGCTGCCCGAGGGTGGAGACGCCGCGTTCGAAGGTCAGCAGACCCATCGCGACCTTCCACCCGTCGCCGGGGGCACCGACGACGAGGTCGGCGTCGGTGACGGCGTCGTCGAAGAAGACCTCGTTGAACTCGGAGGTGCCCGTGAGCTGCTGAATGGGCCGCACCGTGACGCCGGGCTGGTCGAGGGGCACGAGCAGGAAGCTCAGGCCGTGATGGCGGGTCGAACCGGGTTCCGTCCGCGCGACGACGAAGGCCCATTGTGCGACGTGTGCGAGCGACGTCCAGACCTTCTGACCGTTGATCACCCACTTGTCGCCCTCGAGGCGGGCGGTGGTGGAGACGTTGGCGAGGTCGGAGCCGGCTCCCGGTTCCGAGTAGCCCTGCGCCCACAGTTCGGTGACGTTACGGATCCCGGGCAGGAAGCGCTGCTTCTGTTCCTCGGTCCCGAACGCGATGAGGGTGGGGCCGAGCAGTTCCTCACCGAGGTGGTTGACGCGCGCGGGCGCGTTCGCCTTCGCGTACTCCTCGTGGAAGATCACGCGCTGATCCATGCTCGCGCCGCGCCCGCCGTACTCGGTGGGCCAGCCGATGCAGGTCCATCCGGCAGCGGCCAGATGCCGGTCCCATGCGAGTCGCTGTTCGAAGAACTCGTGTTCGCTTCCGGGTCCGCCCTTGCCTCTGAGCTCGGCGAATTCGCCGGTCAGGTTGTCTTCGAGCCACTGTCGGACGGTGGCTGCGAACTCCGCATTTTCCTGGCTCTCGCTCTCGTGCACATCCGTACGATAACCTACCAAGCAATTGCTAGGTAGGGAGCTCTGTGAACACACGACCGAGAACCACTCCGGCCGCACTCGTACGTGCCGCCGACACCTGGCCGGACCTGCTCGCGATCGCCGATGGCGACACCCGGCTGACCTTCGCACAACTGCGCGACCACGTCCGCGATGTCGCCGCGGCGCTCGTCTCCCGCGGCGTCGAACGCGGTGCGCGCGTCGTCATCTGGTCGCCCAACACGTTCCACTGGGTGATCGCTGCCCTGGGTACACATTGGGCCGGCGGGGTCGTCGTACCCCTCAACACCCGCTACACCGGAAACGAGGCCGCCGACGTCGTCGAGCGCGTCCGCCCCGAGGCCCTCGTCGTGGTCGGCGACTTCCTCGGTACCGACCGCTACACCGAACTGTGCAAGGCCGCTCCGGAACTGTCGATCCCGACGACCGTGCGGGTCCCGCTGGGCGGGAACGACGCGCCGATCGACGGGATCGTCGAGTGGGCGGACTTCCTGTCCTCCGCCACCGACGCCGCCCGCACCGAGGCCGACGCGCGCGCCGCGGCCGTGACCCCCGACGACGTCTCCGACATCCTGTTCACCTCGGGCACGACCGGCCGCAGCAAGGGCGTGCTCAGCGCCCACCGTCAGTGCATCGGTGTCGCGCAGGCGTGGGCCGAGTGCGCCGAACTGACGATCGACGACAACTACCTGATCATCAACCCGTTCTTCCACAGCTTCGGGTACAAGGCCGGCTTCGTCGCCGCACTGCTCCATGGCTCCACCGTCATCCCCCTCGCGACCTTCGACGTAGAGAAGGTCATGGCGATGGTCGCGGCCGAGCGCATCAGCGTCCTCCCGGGCGCCCCGACGATCTACCAGTCCATCCTCGACCACCCGCGGCGCGGCGAGTACGACCTGAGCAACCTGCGCATCGCCGTCACCGGCGCCGCACCCGTGCCCGTCTCCCTCGTCGAGCGCATGCAGAACGAACTGAGCTTCGACGCGGTGCTCACCGCCTACGGGCAGACCGAGGCGGTCGTCGCGACGATGTGCCGCACCGACGACGATCCCGTCACCGTCTCCACCTCGTCCGGACGCGCCACCGCGGAGTTCGAGGTGCGCATCGGCGACAAGGGCGAGATCCTGCTGCGCGGCCCGAACGTCATGCTCGGTTATCTCGACGATCCCGAGGCCACGGCCAAGACGATCGACGAGGACGGGTGGCTGCACACCGGCGATGTCGGGACCGTCGACGAACGCGGCTATCTCGACATCACCGATCGTCTCAAGGACATGTACATCAGCGGCGGATTCAACGTCTATCCGGCGGAGGTCGAAGCGGCACTGCTGCACCTGCCGGGAGTCCACGAGGTCGGGGTGATCGGTGTCCCCGACGAGCGCATGGGTGAGGTCGGCCGGGCGTTCGTGGTCCCGCTGGACGGACATCCGCTCACCGAGGACGACGTGATCACGTACGCCCGAGAGAAACTCGCCAACTTCAAAGCGCCGCGATCGGTTCGGTTCATCGATGCGCTGCCCCGAAACCCGTCCGGCAAGGTACTGAAGAACGTTCTGCGTGAGGAGAAGTCATGACCGTCCCGTTCGAGCCCGATGTCGTCACCTACGAGGTGCGCGACGGCGTCGCGATCGTCACTCTCAACCGACCCGATTACCGCAACGCCCAGAACTCGGTCATGACCTACGCGCTCGACGCCGCCTTCGAGAGGGCCGTCGAGGACGACGAGGTCAAGGTGATCGTGCTGGCCGGCAACGGCAAGCACTTCTCCGCCGGCCACGATCTGGGCACCCCGGGCCGCGACCACCACGTCCACTACGACAACAAGGCCGTGATGTGGTGGGACCACGTCGACAAGCCCGGCGGCGACCAGCGCTACGCCCGTGAGATGGAGGTCTACCTGGGGATGTGCCGCCGCTGGCGCGAGATCCCCAAGCCCACCATCGCGTCGGTGCAGGGCGCCTGCATCGCCGGTGGTCTCATGCTGGCGTGGGTGTGCGACCTGATCGTCGCGTCCGAGGATGCCTTCTTCTCCGATCCCGTGGTCCGCATGGGCATCCCGGGTGTCGAGTACTTCGCGCACCCGTGGATCCTCGGAACGCGCTTCGCGAAGGAGATCCTCTACACCGGTGACCGTTTCAGTGCCCAGCGCGCCTACGAGGTGGGCATGGTCAGCCGCGTCGTGCCGCGTGAGGAACTCGAGAACGAGACCCTCGCCCTCGCCGCCCGCATCGCGGAGATGCCCCGCTTCGGGCTCGCGCTCACCAAGCGCGCCGTCAACCAGTGCGAGGACCAGATGGGCATGCGCAACGGCATGGACTCGGTCTTCGGCCTGCACCACTTCGCGCACGCGCACAACGCCGAGGTCGGCGCCGACTCGCTCGGCGGCATGAACGCCAAGTCGATGGCCGCGAGCGCTCGTCCGGTGGAAGGAGCGAAGTAGTGGATCTGCAGCTCGACGACGCCACCCTCGCGTTCCGCGACGAGGTACGCGCCTTCCTCGCCGAGAACGTCCCCACGACGCCGCTCGAGTCGATGGACACGGCCGAGGGCTTCGAGGAACACCGGCAGTGGGAACGGACCCTCGCCGATGCACGCCTGTCGGTCGTCTCCTGGCCCGAGGAACTCGGCGGCCGCGACGCGACCCTCGAGCAGTGGGTCGTGTTCGAGGAGGAGTACTACCGCGCCGGTGCGCCCGGCCGGGTGAGCCAGAACGGCATCTTCCTGCTCGCCCCCACCCTGTTCGAGCATGCCCACCCCGAACAGCTCGCCCGCATCATGCCGCGCATGGCCCGGGCCGACGACATCTGGGCCCAGGCCTGGTCGGAACCCGAGTCCGGCTCCGACCTCGCGTCGCTGCGCTCGACCGCCACGAAGGTCGACGGCGGCTGGCTGCTCAACGGCCAGAAGACCTGGAGCTCGCGGGCGTCCTATGCCGACATGGGTTTCGGTCTGTTTCGCTCCGACCCGGAGGCCCAGCGGCACAAGGGCATCACCTACTTCATGTTCGACCTGCGGGCCGAGGGCGTCACCGTGCGACCGATCCCGCAGCTCGACGGTGAGCCGGGCTTCGCAGAGATCTTCCTCGAGGACGTCTTCGTCCCCGACGACCCGGAGCGTCCCGGTGAGTCCGGTGTGATCGGTGCGGTGAACGAAGGATGGCGGGTCGCGATGAGCACCGCCTCCAACGAGCGCGGTCTGTCGCTGCGTGCGCCGGGCCGATTCCTGGCGACCACCGACCGGCTGCTGCGCGCCTACGGCGAGTCCGATCTCCACGGCGACACCGCGCTGCGCAACCGCGTCGCCGACGCGTGGATCGGGGCGCGCGCCTACGAGCTGTCGACCTGGGCGACCGTCACGCGCCTGACCGCGGGCGGACAGCTCGGCGCCGAATCGTCGATCAACAAGGTGTTCTGGTCCGAGTGGGACATCGCCGCGCATGAGACGGCGCTCGACCTGCAGGGTGCGGATGCCGAACTCGTCGACGGCTGGACCGACGGTTACCTTTTCTCGCTGTCGGGCCCGATCTACGCCGGTACCAACGAAATCCAGAAGAACGTCATTGCCGAGCGGCTGCTCGGCCTTCCGAGGGGTGATCGATGAGATTCGCACTCGACGAGTCCCATGAGGACTTCGCGTCCAGTATCGACGCCCTGCTCACCAAGTCGGATATGCCGCAGGTGATCCGTGCGTGGAACAGCGGCGACACGGCACCGGGTCTGCAGGTGTGGGAGCGACTGGCCGAGACCGGCGTCAACGGTCTGCTCGTTGCCGAGGAGCACGACGGCCTCGGGGCCGACGCGGTCGATCTCGTCGTCGCCGTCGAACAGCTCGGTCGCCACGCTGTGCCCGGTCCGGTGGTCGAAACCGTCGCGGTGGCACCGGTTCTGCTCGCCGCCGTGGCACCCGAGCGTCTCGGCCCGCTTGCCGCCGGATCGCTCGCCACCGTCGCGATGCTCCCCCACGCGCCGTACGCGGTCGACGCGCACGTCGCCGACCTCGCGCTGCACGTCGCCGACGGCACCGTCTCGATGGGCACCGCCGGGGACACGCGCGAGTCGGTCGACCGGTCGCGCACGCTTGCCTCGCTCACCGTCGGCGAGTCGCTCGGATCCACAGATACCGCTGCGGCTTTCGACATCGGTGTCCTCGCGTCTGCAGCTCAGCTCCAAGGCCTGGGCCGGACTCTGATCGACACCACCGTCGAGTACGCGCAGCAGCGCAAGCAGTTCGGCCGCGCGATCGGCTCCTTCCAGGCGGTCAAGCACCATCTCGCCGAGGTGGCGGTCGCGCTGGAGATGGCACGTCCGCTGCTGCACGGTGCGGCCATCGCCGTCCGCGACGAGCTGTCCACCGCGTCCCGGGACGTCTCGGCGGCCAAGGTCGCGTGCGGCGACGCTGCCTATCTCGCCGCGCGCACGGCACTGCAGGTGCACGGCGCGATCGGCTACACCCAGGAATACGATCTGTCGCTGTGGATCACGAAGGTCCGCGCGCTCGTCACCGCGTGGGGCACCCCCGACGAGCACCGGGCACGCGTGGTCGCGGCACTCGAGAGCGAGGCGTCATGACGTTCGAGACGGAAGATCGTGCCGCACTGCGGGATTCGGTGCGTACCCTGCTCGCCAAACACTCCGATTCGGCTGCCGTCCGGCGGGCGATCACGACCGGCAGCGGGTACGACGACGAACTGTGGACGATGCTCGTCGAGCAGGTCGGGGTCGCAGCCCTCGCCGTCCCGGAGGAATACGACGGAGTGGGCGCCTCGTGGGTCGAGGCCCACGTGGTGCTCGAGGAACTCGGCCGCACGCTCACCCCGTCGCCGTTCCTGGGGTCGGCGGTGCTCGCGGCGCAGACCGTGCTGCTGTCCGGTGATGCCGACGCGGCGGCGCGTCTGCTCCCCGGCATCGCGGCCGGCGAGGTCGTCGCGGTGTGCTGGGCGTCGGCCACCGGCTGGCAGCGTCCCGGCGTGAGCACCGAGGGCAACGTGCTGACCGGAACCGCGCACTATGTGCTCGGCGGCGACATCGCGTCCACCCTGCTCGTGCTCGCCGCCGACGGTGACACGGTCGGCCTGTTCGAGGTCGATCCGGAGACCGACGGGGTGTCGCGGCGCCGCGTGCCCACGATGGATCCCACGCGCTCCCTGGCGGAGGTGTCGTTCTCAGCGGTGACCGGTCGTCGCCTGTCATCGTCCGACGATCTCGTCGACCGGTTGCGGGCGTCCGCGGCGATCGCCCTGTCGGCCGAGCAGGTGGGTGCCGCGCAAGCGGTGCTCGACCTGACCGTCGACTACGCGAAGAACCGCAAGCAGTTCGGTCGCGCAATCGGGTCGTTCCAGGCGCTCAAGCACCGCATGGCCGACATGTACGCGCTCGTGGAGACGGCGCGATCGATGTCGTATGCGGCTGCGTTGTCGCAGGATCCGCAGGACGCGTACGCCGCGAAGATCTACTGTTCGGAAGCCTTCCAACAGGTCGCGTCGGAGGCCGTGCAGCTGCACGGCGGGATCGCGATCACCTGGGAGCACGACGCGCAGTTGTTCTTCAAACGGGCGCACGGCAGCGCCCAGTTGTTCGGGCAACCGCGCGAGTACCTGAGCGCAATATCCGCCTGAGCAATATCGTCGGCGGCGATCCCTGCGAAAGATCGGTGATGCGCCTCCTCGATTCCTCGGTTCCACTCCCCGTGCGTCCCCGCCGCGTCCTCGTGGCGGGGACGTCGAGGAGTTCACCGCGCACCCACGGTGGGTACCGCGACCGCGTCCTCACCGCGCTCGCACAACGTCCCGATCTGCCGGTCGTGCGGCTGACGGGCCGACGGGAGGTCGATACGTGGGCGGCGCTGCTCGCCTGCCGTCCCCCGGCGTCCGGCGGATGAACTCGACACCCGTCCTCGGAGCCCGCGGGTCGGAGAGCACCCGATCGTCCGGGATCACTCGCGCCCGCCGCGGCGGCTCGCTAACGTCGGAGAGATGACACCTCCCACGATCACGCTGAATTCCGGAACGACGATCCCGCAGCTGGGCCTGGGAGTCTGGCAGGCCACCAACGACGAGACCGAACACGCGGTCCGATACGCGATCGACGAGGCCGGTTACCGGCACATCGACACGGCCGCGGCCTACGGCAACGAGGAAGGCGTCGGCCGCGCGCTCACCGCGTCGTCGGTGCCGCGCGAGGACATCTTCGTCACCACCAAGCTGTGGAACGCCGATCAGGGTTACGAGCCGGCACTGAAGGCATTCGACACGAGCCTGAAGAAGCTGGGCACCGAGTACGTCGACCTCTACCTGATCCACTGGCCGCTGCAGGACCGCGAACGGATCCTGCGCACCTGGGACGCCCTCGAGAAGATCGCCGAGTCCGGGCGCGCGAAGGCGGTCGGGGTGTGCAACTTCGAACCGCACCACCTGCAGTTGCTCGTCGATCGTGGCGGGTTGTTGCCTGCGGTGGATCAGGTGGAGTTGCATCCGCACCTGCCGCAGCAGGAGATCCGCCGGTTCGCGTCCGAGCACGGCATCGCCGTCGAGTCGTGGAGCCCGCTCGGTGGCACGAGCAACTCGGGGTGGGGTCCGAACTCGAAGCCGAACACCCTGCTCGTCGACCCGATCGTCACCCGCATCGCCGATCGTCACAGCAAGTCGGCCGCGCAGGTGCTGATCCGCTGGCATCTGCAGAACGGGCTGATCGTCATCCCGAAGTCGGTGCACGAGCAGCGCATCTCCCAGAACATCGACGTCTTCGACTTCGAACTCGACGAGCTCGACCTCAGCGAACTCGACACGCTCGACGACGGCACGCGGGTGGGCGCGCATCCCGACGAGATGAACATCGGCGCTCCTTCCTAGTCCCTTCCCCCGGAACTGGAGCGTGTTCTCATTGTCGGGGTACGCACGTCCGACTTCCGGAAGGCAGCGATGAGCGAGACGACGACGCATGTAGTGCTGGGCAAGCCGGTCACCATGCCCGTGCAGGTCCGAACGGCCACGGCGTTCATGGGGATGTTCTCGGTTCCCGTGCGCCCCGCGCAGGAACTCGTCGCCCGCACCGGGCTCGAGATCCTGCAGTACCGCCCGGGCCACGGGATCTGCACGCTCGTCTTCGTGGACTACGTCGACGGGGACCTCGGTCCGTACAACGAGTTCGGGGTGTGCTTTCCTCGTCCGCAACCATCACAACCGCGGCGACGGCATCGTCGGCGACTGGCGGAGCCTGGTCGGCGGGCAGGCCGGTGCGCTCATCCACCATCTGCCCGTCGACGGCGACTTCACTCTTGCGGCGGGACGCGGCATTTGGGGTTTCCCGAAGACCCTCGCCGACTTCGACACCGACCACGACAGCAGCACCAAGCGCGGTTCGGTCTCCGCCGACGGTGTGCTGATCGCCGAACTGGCGGTGGCGCCCGGATTTCCGGTGCCGGGCAACGGCCTTGCAGCCTCGCTCGCCGCCTACTCGCACATCGACGACGTCACCCGCTGCACGACCTGGGAGATGAATCCGAGCGGCGTGCGCACCGGCTCGGCGGCGCGACCCTACGGTTGGGGACGCATCCGATCGCCGACGAACTGCGGTCGCTCGGTCTGCCCCGACGCGCACTGACCTCGTCGTCGATCGCCGATCTGTGGATGATCTTCGGCAACGCGACCGTCGTCTGAGACTCTCCTGGACTCAGGAGAGCGCGCCCGAGACGGCGAGGACGATCACCGCGACACCCAGCAGGGTGTCGAGCACACCGCAGAACTCCGCGAGCGAGCGGGCGACCACGGTGTTCCGGCGGAAATGAAGGTAGTCCCACGCGGCGTGACCGAGCAGTCCGAGCCCGACGATCACGCCCGCCGGGACGGGGGTGACCGTCACCGCGGCCACCGCGACGGCACCGAAACCCAGCATGGCCACGGTCGACGGCCCGACGAGCATCGCCCGGCCGGCCGGGGTGCGCGCGAGTCCGTAGACGGCGCCCGCGGCACCGAGCGCAACCATCACCACGGTGATCTCGACCGGCACCCCGAACGCGACGACGGCGACCTTGCCGACGCCGATCAGCGCGACGGCGCCGAGGAACAGCGGCCAAGCCGCGCTGCGACGACCCAGCACGGCGGCACCGAGATAGACCAGTGCCGCGCCGGTGAGGATCGCCGGGAAGTCGGTGCCCCCGTCCGCGAGGACGAACGCGGCGAGGGCGACTGCGACGAGGCTCGGCCACCGGCGCAGCACCCCTCGTAGCAGCGCCTTCTGGTCGATGCCGGTCGCAGGTCGATCGACGGGGACGATAGTGATGTCGGAGCTCGTCATGAGGATCCGCCTAAGTTGAACAGTGATGTTCGAGTTGATGGTCAGCGTAACCTGAACATCAGTGTTCGACAAGAGGAGGATCCGTGACCACCCACGAGGCATCCCGCCGTCCCGTATCGCTTCGCACCAGGAAACGTGCGGACGCCGAGCGGAACATCGAGGCGATCCTCGACGCCGCGCGCATCGCACTCAGTCGTGACCCCGACGCGAGCATCGGGGAGATCGCCAAGGCCGCCGGCGTCGGGCGTGTCACCCTCTACGGCCACTTCCCCACTCGCGCAGAACTCGTCACCGCCGTGGTGCAGCGCGCGCTCGCCGAGGCGGAACAGACCGTGGACCGGATCGACCTCACGGGCGACCCCCGCGACGCCCTTCACCGCCTCATCGCGGGCTCGTGGTCGCTGACCGCCGACGCGGGGGCACTGCTCGCGGCCGCCGAACAAGCACTTCCCGCCGAGGACGTACGCGCCGCACACGACGGCCTGCTCGCCCGCGCGACCGCCCTCATCGAGCGCGGTCGCGCCGAAGGGGCGTTCCGCACCGACCTGTCGTCGTCCTGGCTGGCGTCGGTCCTGCACAGCCTGGTCCATTGTGCCGCAACCGAAGTCGCGGCAGGACGGTTGGCGTCGGAGGACGCCGGCGGCAACATCGCCGCAACGGCCCTGTCGTCGTTCACCCCTCCCGGCTGAGCCGTATCAGCCGGACGCGATCACGCCGTCGACGTTCTGACGCTCGCGGAGCCGGGTGACCGTGTCGTGCAGGTGCTCGTCGAGCAGACGCCGCACCTCCTCCCGGTCGGCGGTGCGGATCGCCTCCCGCAGCACGACGTGCTCGTCCACCTGCACGTGCAGGTCGGGATAGGTGGTCTGCAACGCGCCGAGGCACATCCGCGTCTCGACGAGCAGCGTGCGGGCTGCCCGCACGAGCCGCGGACTGTCGGCACTGGCCACGAGGATCTCGTGGAAACGCCGGTCGCCGTCCGAGACACCGGTGGCGTCCTCGCGTTCGGCGGCGGTGCGCATCTCCTCGATCGCCGGTTCGAGGGCCTTCCACGTCTGTTCGCGACGGCCGTCCAGCACCAGGTCGAGGGCACCGCCCTCGATGACCCAGCGGCTGCGGTAGATGTCGACGACGTCGTCGAAGGTGAGCTCGGTGACGAAGATGCCCCGGTTGCGGATGCTGTAGAGCAGACCTTCGGACAGCAACCGCTGCATGGCTTCTCGCAGCGGGCCCCGGGAGACCTGGAAGTGCGCCGCGAGTTCGGCCTCCCCCAGCTGTTCCCCGGGACCGAGCGCACCCCGGACGATGGCCGACCGGATCTGTTCGGCGATGAGCTCGGCCGTGGACGGCCGGGTGACAGGACGTAGATCTTCCAGATCACCGAGCACCATGATCGGTATCCTCCTCGAACAGTGAGCCCAGCTCCGGGCATTCCACTGTATATCCGGCCAGTTCCAGGCCGTGCCACACGGTGACCTGGTTGGCGGTCAGCACCGGCTTGCCGGTCTCCTTCCCGAGTTCCCGCATGATCCGCAGCGTGTGCATCGCGGTGTCGGGCACGAGGACCGCCTGTGCGTCGGGATGATCGTTGGTCCTCACGAATTCGAGGACGGCCTCGTCGGTCAGGGTGCCGACCTCGGCGGCGGTGTCGATGCCGGCGTCGGCGAGCGAGACGACCTCGACATCGGCGTCCGCGAGGAAGGCGACGAACAGTTCGGCGACGTCCCGCGGATAACTCGCCGACACGGCCACCCGGCCGACTCCGAGCGCCCGTAGTGCGGCGACGAACGCGATGCTCGTGCTGGTCGTGGGCACGCCTCCCGCGTCCCGGGAGAGCTGCTCGACCTGGGTGCGTGCCCCCTCGGGTCCGTACACGAAGCTGCCCGACGTGCACGCCCACACGAGAGCGTCGAGGGGCTCGTCCGCGAACTGCGCCGCTCCCCCGGCGAGCTTGGCCGGGCTCCCGAGGTCGAGGAGTTCGGGAACGGCGTGCAGATCGGTTCCGTAGATGTGGGCGACGGGCAGATTCACCCCCAGGAGTTCGGCGGCGAACAGGTAGTCGTCCTCGGCGGCATGATCCGGGTAGACGATCCCGATGGTCGGACGGTCACGATGCATTCAGAACACTCCTCTCAACCACTTTCCCGGCCCGGTCATGGGCAACTTCATCCGTCCCAGGCACGCCCAGATGGTGAGCTGGTTGGCCGTGAGGACCGGCTTGCCGAGTTCCCGTTCGAGCGGCGCGATCAGGTCGTAGGTCGGCAGGTTGGTGCAACTGACGAAGATCGCCTGCGACTCGGGGGTATCGGCCCCGATGATGTGTTCGGCGATGGTGCGGTAGTTGACCTTCCAGATGCCGCCGCCGAGCCCGAGATGCGACGACCGGACGACATCGGTTCCGGCCTCGTTCAGGAAGTCGCGCAGTAGGTCGGTGAGCTCCCGGTCGTAGGGGGTGATCACCGAGATGCGGGTCAGGTCGAGTGCGCGGAGGGCTTCGAGCAGCGCTCCGGAGGTCGTGACCGCGCACGGTGCGCCCGCCCCGCAGATCGCGTCGCACAGGGCCTTCTCGTAGGCCACCCCGTTGACGAAACTGCCCGAGGTACACAGATACGCAACGACTTCCGGTTCCACCGACAGCACGTCGCGGGTCGCGACCATCAGGTGCCGCCGGTCGGAGACCATCTCGGCCATGGCACGGCTGACCGGCACCGGCTCATAGGGGGTTCGAGCGAGGTGCAGACTGACCTCGAGCGGCGCCCATCGCCACAGTTCTCGTTCCAGGGCGAGATCGAAGGGGGCGATCACACCGATGCCCCGCTGAGCCAGAGGACCTTCGAATTCGGGAATGTTCAGTTCCATACGGTCCCTCGGCTTCGTCAAGAGTTCCCTCAGCCTTGAGGATTGTTGACAATAATACGAGGCGCTCTTACGGTGTCAACGTGGATGCCCAGCCGGTCGTTGCAGTGCTTCATGCCGAAGCCGTGCCGGATCGTGCGTGGATGGCCCCGGTGGCCGAACACGCCACGGTGCGCTACACCGACGCCGCCGGCCTGGCCGACGCACTCGACGGCGCCGACATCCTCTTCGCGTACGACTTCCTCACCGACGCCCTGCCCGCGGCCTGGCACGCCGCGACCTCCTTGAAGTGGATCCATGTCGCCGCGGCCGGGGTCGACGCCCTCATGTTCCCCGACCTGCGCGACAGCGACGTGGTCGTCACCAATTCCCGCGGAGTCTTCGACGGGGCGATCGCCGAATACGTACTCGCCCAGATACTTTCCTTCGCCAAGGACATCCCAGAATCCCTGCGGCTCCAGCGCGAGCACATCTGGAAGCACCGCGAGTCCGAACGCATCGCCGGTCGCTCCGTGCTCGTCGTCGGCACCGGTCCGATCGGCCGCGCGATCGCACGCCTGCTCTCGGCCGTGGGGATGACGGTCCGAGGCTCGGGCCGGCGCCCTCGCGACGACGACCCCGATTTCGGCACCGTCACCACGACCGCGGATCTTCCCGGCGCCCTCGCCGACGCCGATTTCGTCGTCGTGGCCGCGCCTCTCACCGAGCAGACCCGGCACCTGTTCGACGCCCGGATGTTCGCCGCGATGAAGTCGAAGGCCCGCTTCGTCAACGTCGGGCGGGGCGAACTCGTGCGCACCGACGACCTCGTCGAGGCACTGCGGTCGGGCGCCATCGCCGGTGCCGCACTGGATGTGCTCGACGTCGAGCCGCTCCCCGAGGACCATCTGCTCTGGGACATGCCGAACGTCTCGATCACCCCGCACAATTCGGGGGATTTCGTGGGCTGGCGCGATGCGCTGGTGGACGTCTTCATCGACAATTTCCACCGTCACCGCAGTGGCGAACCTCTTCGGAACGTGGTGGACAAGAAGCTGGGTTACGTGCCCGGCGCGTGAGAGTCGGCATCGTCCGACGAGAAGGAGGCACGATGGAGCCCACAGACATGACCGCCGTCGAACTCGTGTCGGCGTTCTCCTCGGGCGAGTTGTCTCCCGTCGAGGTGACACGGGCCGTGCTCGATCGGATCGCGGCGCACGATCGCGAGATCAACTCGTTCTGCCTCGTCGACGAGGAGAAGGCCCTCGACCAGGCACGCCGCTCCGAGGAGCGGTGGCGGACCGGCTATTCGAAGGGCCTGCTCGACGGGGTCCCCATCTCGATCAAGGACGTCTTCCTCACCGACGGATGGCCGACCCTGCGGGGCTCGCAGGCCATCGACGAGAACCAGGACTGGAACGTCGACAGCCCGGTCGCGGCCCGGCTGCGCGAGGACGGAATGGTGCTGGTGGGCAAGACCACCACCCCGGAGATCGCGTGGAAGGCGGTGACCGATTCGGCCCTGTACGGGGTGACCACGAATCCCGTCGATACGACGAAGACCGCCGGTGGCTCGTCCGGTGGCAGCGCGGCGGCGGTCGCGGCCGGCTTCGGTCCGTGCTCCGTCGGCACCGACGGTGGGGGAAGTATCCGCATCCCCGCATCGTTCTGCGGCGTGGTGGGTTTCAAGCCCACTCACGGCCGGATCCCGATCTTCCCCGCCAGCCCGTTCGGGCCGCTCGCGCACGCCGGGCCGATCACCCGGACGGTCGAGGACGCGGCGCTGCTCACCGACATCCTCGCGCTGCCCGATCCCCGGGACCCGACGGCCCTTGCGCCGCCGCTGACGACCTTCCGCGGTGGCCTCAACCGCGAGGTGGTGGGGATGGACGTCGCCTATTCCAGGACCCTCGGCTACGTCGACGTGGACCCCGAGGTCGGTGAGATCGTCGACCGGGCGGTCCGCGTCCTCGACGAAGCCGGGCTGCGCGTGACCGCCGCCGATCCCGGTTTCCCCGATCCGCTCGATGCCTTCGAGAACCTTTGGGCGGCAGGCGCAGCGACGATGCTGAAGACCTTCCCCGAGGGCACGCGCGACAAGGTGGACCCCGGTCTCGGACGCGTGTGGTCCCACGGCGAACAACTCGGTGCCGTGGACTATCTCGAGGCCCGCGCGGTCGCGGCGGCGGTCGGCATCACGATGGGGATCTTCCACCAGAGGTACAACGTGCTGATCACCCCGACGATGCCGATCCCCGCCTTCGAGGCCGGCCACGACGTGCCTCCGGATTCGTTGCTGACCTCGTGGCCGCAGTGGACCCCGTTCACCTATCCCTTCAATCTCACGCAGCAGCCGGCCATCAGCATCCCTGTGGGCACCACCTCGGCGGGTCTGCCCGTGGGTCTGCAGATCGTCGGGCCGCGGCACTCGGACGACCTGCTGCTCGCCGTCGCGCGATTCGCCGAGTACGCGTTGAGCTGAAGAAGAGGTCTGCACGGGAACGGCACCGCACAGTCTGTGCGGTGCCGTTCCCGTGCGGTGCCCGTCTATGCGCGTGCGAAGCTCAGCGTCTCCCCCACGACCCCCTGGATCCACAGGTCGTTGCACGCGACGGCGAGTTCGGGCAGGCCATCCTCGATCGTCGCGAAGACGTTGCCCGGCACCCAGCCCACATCGCCGTTGAGCAACAGATTGTTCCGGCCGTAGAACAACGCGAGATCGGTCGCTCCCTGCTGCGCATGGGCCTGCGAGCCGGGTTCGTAACCGTATGCGGGATTACCGATCTCCCACGGTTCGAAGTCGAACAGGCACACATCCCCCGGGATCGGCGTCACCGTCGGGTTCTCCCGGTGCGGTGCCGCGGTGATCCTCGGGACGAGGGTGTAGAGCTCGTTGCGGGCGTACTTGGCGTGGAACGCCGAACCGCTCTGCGGCAGGGCGTCCCACACCGCCGCGCAGGTGAGCGGCGCCTCGTCGTCGAGAAGCCGTGCTCTGCACGTGATGTCGCGCTTGTCGAGAGTGATCGTGATGTATCGGGCCACGCGGACTCCCTCGTTCGACGGATTATCGGACCTCGGCGAGGACCTCGGACCAGATCCCGAGCGCATCCTCGATCTGCCGGATGGTGACGATCAGCGGCGGGATCATGCGCACCACGTTCATGTGCGCACCGCAGGTCAACAGCAGCAACCCCTTCTGCGCGGCGAGCTGCTGCGCTGCGGACGCCCGCTCCCGGTCGGGTGCTCCGTCGGTAGTGAACTCGAGGCCCACCATGAGGCCGAGGCCGCGCACGTCGCCGATGGCGTCGATCGTGTTCTCCCGTGCACCGGAGAGCAGTTCACGTCCACGTGCGGCGGCGTTGTCGACGAGCCCCTCCTTTTCGATCACGTCGAGAGTGGCCACGGCCGCCGCGCAGGAGACCGCATTAGCTCCGTACGTGCCGCCCTGCGATCCCGGACGGGCGCGCTCCATGAGTTCCTCGGAGGCGGCGATACCCGACAGCGGGAAACCGCTCGCGAGGCCCTTGGCGATGGTGATGATGTCGGGTCGCACGTCGAAGTGCTGATGCCCGAAGAACTTTCCGGTCCGCCCGAATCCGGTCTGGATCTCGTCGAAGACGAGCAGGATGCCGTGTTCGTCGGCCCGCTGCCACAGTCCCTGGAAGAACCTGGTGTTGCCGGGGACGTAACCGCCCTCGCCCAGGACCGGTTCGACGACGAAGGCCGCGATCTCGTCCGGCGCCACGAGGGTCGCGAACAGGTAGTCCAGTTCCTGCAGGGCGAAATCGGTCGCTTCCTCCTCCGACCAGCCGTAGCGATAGGCCGTGGGGAAGGGAGCGACGTGTACACCGCCCATGAGCGGCGAGAACCCTGCGGAGAAACGGGTTCCGGAGGTGGTCATCGTGGCGGCGGCGACGGTACGGCCGTGGAAACCGCCGTGGAAGACGACGATTCCGGGTCGCCCTGTCGCCTGGCGGGCCAGACGCAGCGCCGCCTCGACTGCCTCGCTGCCCGAATTGGCGAAGAACAGCGAGTCGAGTCCTTCGGGGAGCACCGTGCCCAGGCGTTCGGTGAGTTCGAGCAGGGGCCGGTGCATCACGGTCGTGTACTGCCCGTGGATCAGCGAGCCGATCTGCCGGCGGGCGGCCTCGACGACGTGCGGGTGACAGTGGCCGGTACTCGTGACGCCGATGCCGGCGGTGAAGTCGAGATACCGACGTCCGTCGGTGCCGTGGATGTAGCACCCCTCGGCGTGGTCGACGGTGACGGGCGTTGCCTGCAGCAGGCGGGGTGAAAGACGGGTCATGACGATCCCTCCGAACAGCCGAGGGCGCGAACCCTCGTGCCGGTTGTCGGATTGTTGACAATATGGATAACACGCGGGGATGGTCGATGCAACGGCGAGCGGTGTAACGGCAGCGTTTCGTCACTCGCACCGCAGGGCATCCGCACAGCAGGAAGCCGCATCGCCCACGGATGAGGACATCATGATCAGCAACGACGACATCGACACCCTCGCTCGCGCCACCGTGTACGGGCCGGACGGTGACAAGCTCGGACGCGTCGGAGAGGTCTACCTGGACAACGACACGGGCCGACCCGCCTGGATCACCGTCGTCACGGGTCTGTTCGGAACGCGCCGGCACTTCGCCCCGATCGACGAAGCCGTGCTCGACAGCACCGGAGTGCGCCTGCCCTTCGACAAGGACACGATCACCGGCGCCCCGAACATCGACGAGAACGGTGAGCTGACCCCGCTCGAGGAGGACGAGCTGTACCGCTACTACCGCCGGTTCGGGGACACCCCTGCAGGGGGTGGATCCACCGGCGATCAGGGCGGATTCACGGACGATCGGGCCGGGTTCACCGACGACCGCAGCGGCCTCGGCGAGCGGAGCGCAGCCGGTGGTGGCCTCGTCGGTGGCGCGGCCGGCGGACCGGGAGGCACCGGGACGCCGCACACCGGCGAGACGTACGGCACCACCACATCGGCGGGAACCGGGCCCTCACCGACACCGCCCGACGTCGCGCGTGAGGAGATCGCCGGCAACTACCGGCCGAGCGAGGGCCAGCGGGACGAATCGCTCGAGCACTCGATGCCGGGGCATACCGCGTCGACGCCGTCCACACCGTCCGGGACCGCGGACTCGTCCACACCGTCCGGGACCGCGGACTCGTCCACACCGTCCGGGACCGCGGACTCGGCGGCGGACACCGCCCGCCACGCAGCTCCCGGCAGCGACAGCGGCAGCGGCAGCGGCAGCGGCAGCGATCAGGAGATCGTCGGTCCGGGACCGACGGGGCCGGCGCACTTCACGCCGCCGCCGTCGGCCGACACGAGCACGGCCGATGCGAAGACGGACACGGCAGGCGGCGAGGACGCCGACCGGCCGCGCAAGCCGCGCCTGGTGCGCCGCGTCGTGACCACGGAGTACTACGAGGAGGAACCGGACGACGCGACCGGCGCCGACCGTTCCTGATCCACACACGAAGCCGGGACGACCACAATCGATGTGGTCGTCCCGGCTTCGTCGTGCGGTACCACGTGTCGCGCGGTACGGTCCTGCGATCTACAACCAGGTGTCCTCCGTGACAGAGGTGAGGAACGCTTCGAGGTCGTCGCGCCAGGGCGCCGGCGTCGTCTTCTCCGGTTCGATCCCGGTGTACTGCCCGCGGTAGAAGAGCAGCGGGCGTTCCTTCTCGTCGCGCACCTCGCTCAGCGACGACACGCGACCGAAGACCACCCAGTGGTCTCCCCCGTCGTGCACCGTCTCGACCGTGCAATCGATGTGCGCAAGCGAGCCCGTCAGGACGGGTGAGCCCAACGGGGAGGGCGTCCAGTCGAGTCCGGCGAACTTGTCGGGTTCGCGAGAACCGAACCGCGCGCAGGTCTCCTGCTGTTCCTCGGCAAGGACGTTGACGCAGAAGCGGCCCGCTCGTTCGATGGCCGCCCACGACCGCGACTGCTTCGTGGGGCAGAACAATACGAGCGGCGGGTCGAGCGACAACGCTGCGAACGACTGGCACGCGAATCCTACAGGCGTTCCGTCGTCCTCGGTGGTGGTGATGACGGTGACGCCGGTGCAGAACTGCCCGAGCACGGTGCGGAAGGCCCGTGGGTCGATCGCACCGTTCTCTCCGGCCTCCGGCGCGGTCATTACTGCATTCCCACCGAGAAGTCGTGGCCCCATAGGCTCACGGACGTGGATTCACGGGCGATCCAGTCGTCGTCCTCGACCTGCAGCCCCTCGCAACCGAATTCGACGTCGAATCCGCCGGGGGTCTTCATGTAGAAGGACAGCATCTTGTCGTTGACGTGGCGACCGAGCGTCGCCGACATCTTGACCTTCTTCCGCAGTGCGCGGTCGAGGGCGAGACCGACGTCGTCGGAGTTCTCCACCTCGATCATCAGGTGCACGATACCCGACGGGGTGGGCATGGGCAGGAAGGCGAGGCTGTGATGGCGCGGATTGCATCCGAAGAACCTCAGCCAGGCCGGTTTTCCGTCGGCGGGCCGGCCGACCATCTGCGGAGGCATCCGCATCGAATCACGCAGGCGGAAACCGAGCACGTCGCGGTAGAAGCGCAGCGATTCCTCGTCGTCGCGGGTCGAGAGCACCACGTGCCCGAGACCCTGCTCGCCGGTGACGAACTTGTGCCCGTACGGGCTGACGACGCGGCGGTGTTCGAGGGCGGCACCGTGGAACGCCTCGAGGGTGTTGCCCGACGGATCCTGGAAGACGATCAGTTCGTCGACGCGACGATCGGCGAGTTGCTCGGCGGTGCCCTCCTTGAACGGGACGCCTGCCGCGGACAGACTGTCGCGAACCGACTGGAGATCGGCGGCGTTCGCGGTCTCCCAGCCCGAGACGAGCAGCGTGTCGGATTCGTGCGGCTCGATGACGAGCCGGGCCGGGAAGTCGTCCATCCGCAGGTACAGCGCGTCGGCGTGGGTGCCCTTGCCCTCGATCATGCCGAGGACCTTGAGTCCGTACTCGCGCCAGGCCGGGACGTCGGTGGCGCCGATCCGGAGATATGCCAGCGACCGGATACTCATCTATTCGACTCCATCCGTGAGGAAATCCGCTGTCAGGCGGTTGAATTCGTCGAACTTCTCGAGCTGGGCCCAGTGGCCGCATCCACCGAACACGTGCAACTGTGCACGCGGGATCATCTTCAGTGCGACGAGTGCACCGTCGAGCGGGTTGACGCGGTCCTCGCGACCCCAGATCAGCAGTACCCGCTGACGGAGTTTGTAGGCGTCGCGCCAGAGCATCCCCTTCTCGAATTCGGCGCTGGAGAACGACTTCCCCATCGCCTTCGCCGCAGCGAGCGACTCGGGGGTGCTCGCCGACGCGAACCGCTCCTCGACGAGCTCGGGGGTGATCAGCGACTGGTCGAACACCATGATCCGCAGGAACGCCTCGAGATTTTCGCGGGTGGGCTCGTACGAGAACCGGCCGAGATTCTTGACCCCCTCGGTGGGGTCGGGTGCGAACAGGTTGACGCTCAGCCCACCCGGCCCCATGAGGACGAGTCGCCCTGCGCGCTCGGGGTAGTCGAGCGCGAACCGCACGGCGGCACCACCACCGAGCGAGTTGCCGAGGAGGTGGACGCGGTCGGTGATCCCGATCGTGTCGAGCAGGTCGCTCAGCGCGGACGCACTGTGCACGAAGTACTGCGGATGCTCGGTCGGCTTGTCGGACCTGCCGTAGCCGGGCTGGTCGACGGCGAGCACGTGGAACCGTTGTGCCAGCACCGGAATGTTCCTGGCGAAGTTCGACCACGACGACGCGCCCGGGCCACCGCCGTGGAGCAGGACGATCGTGGTGTCGTTGCCGACACCGGCCTCGTGGTAGTGCAGGCGCAGGTCGTCGCGGACCTGCGCGAAACGGGAGGTCGACTCGTAGGTGATCTCGTCGATTGCGGTCACATCCACCCCTAGACCATCGTGTCGGTGATCGGCAGACCGAACTCGGCGGCACCGAACATCACGTAGGCGCGCTCGGCGTCATTGGCGGCGTGCACACGACCGGCGTGCGCGTCGCGCCAGAAACGCTGGATGGGTGTGCCGTCCGCGAGTGCGGTGGCACCCGAGTTCTCGAAGAGACGGTCGATCGACGTGATTGCACGGCCGGTCGCGCGGACCTGGTCGCGACGCGCCCGCAGCCGCAGTTCCATCGGAACCTCCTCGCCGGCGAGGAGGTGGGCGTACTCGTCGGCGACGTTGCCCGACAGCTGGCGCCAGGCCGCGTCGATGTCGCTGGAGGCCTCGGCGATGCGCACCTTGGCGAACGGATCGTCCTTGGCTTTCTCGCCGGCGTACGCCGCACGGACACGCTTGCCCTGGTGTTCGACGTGCGCCTCGTACGCGCCGTAGGCCATGCCGACGATGGGCGTCGAGATGGTCGTGGGATGGATGGTGCCCCACGGCATCTTGTAGACGGGTGCGGTGTTGCGCTCGAGCCCGGGCGAGGCGAGGTCGTTCATGGCCTTGAAGCTGAGGAAGCGGTGGCGCGGGACGAAGACGTCCTTGACCTTGATCGTGTTGGATCCGGTGCCGCGCAGACCGACCACGTGCCACACGTCGTCGATCTCGTACTCGGAACGAGGGATCAGGAAGCTGCCGAAGTCGACGGGGCGGCCGTCCTTGATGACCGGGCCACCGACGACGACCCAGCTCGCGTGGTCGCATCCGGACGACCAGGCCCACGCACCGTTGACCTTGTATCCGCCGTCGACGACCTCACCGGCACCCATGGGCGCGTAGGACGAGGAGATGCGGACGTCGGTGTCGTCGCCCCAGACCTCTTCCTGGGCCTGCTGGTCGAAGAGTGCGAGGTGCCAGTTGTGGACGCCGATAATGCCGGAGACCCATCCGGTCGAGCCGCACGCGCTCGCGATGTTGCGCACCGCGGTGAAGAAGGTGACGGGATCGGCCTCGTATCCACCCCACTGGGCCGGTTGCAGAAGTTTGAAGAAGCCGGCCTCCTGGAGCTCCTTGATCGAGTCGTCGGGCACCCGGCGCAGATTCTCGGCCTCCTGCGCACGTTCTCGCAGCGTGGGCAGCAGAGCGTCGATCCGCTGCAGTACCTCGTGGCTGTCGTGGTCACCCACTGGACGCTCCCGTCTGTTCAGGAATTGATCGCTTGTACCGAGACTAGAACATGTTCTTATTCGTGTCGAGACGCGCCGCACCCGCAGGTAGACAATCTCTGTGGCGGGACCAAAGTCCCCGAACCCTTCCCCTCGGGACGCGAATTCTATAACGTGTTCTAGAAGAAATTTCCGGAGGGAAGTGAGCGGACATGGCACAGATTCGCGAGATCGACGTCGGAGAGGTCCGGACGCGTTTCGCGCGAGGCTGGCACTGCCTCGGCCTCAGTCGCACGTTCAAGGACGGCAAGCCTCACGCCGTCGAGGCCTTCGGCACGAAACTCGTGGTGTGGGCCGACAGCAACGGCGACGCGAAGGTGCTCGACGCGTACTGCCGCCACATGGGCGGCGACCTGTCACAGGGCGAGATCAAGGGCGATTCGGTTGCGTGCCCGTTCCACGACTGGCGCTGGGGCGGCAACGGCAAGTGCACGGACATCCCGTACGCCAAGCGTGTTCCCCCGCTGGCCCGCACCCGTTCGTGGATCACGATGGAGAAGCACGGCCAGCTGTTCGTGTGGAACGACCCCGAGGGCAACACCCCGCCTCCGGAGGTCACCATCCCCGAGATCGAGCAGTACGGCTCGGACGAGTGGACGGACTGGACCTGGAACCAGATCCGGATCGAAGGTTCCAACTGTCGCGAGATCATCGACAACGTCGTCGACATGGCGCACTTCTTCTACATCCACTACGCCTTCCCCACGTTCTTCAAGAACGTCTTCGAGGGGCACATCGCGGAGCAGTACCTCAACACCCGCGGCCGGCCGGACAAGGGTATGGCGACGCAGTACGGGCTGGAGTCGACGCTCGAGTCGTACGCGGCCTATTACGGCCCCTCCTACATGATCAATCCGCTGAAGAACAACTACGGTGGGTACCAGACCGAATCCGTGCTGATCAACTGCCACTACCCGATCACGCACGATTCGTTCATGCTGCAGTACGGCATCATCGTCAAGAAGCCGCAGGGCATGTCACCCGAGCAGTCCGACGTGCTGGCCGCCAAGCTCACCGAGGGTGTCGGCGAGGGCTTCCTGCAGGACGTCGAGATCTGGAAGAACAAGACAAAGATCGACAATCCCCTGCTGTGCGATGAGGACGGTCCGGTCTACCAGCTCCGCCGCTGGTACGAGCAGTTCTACGTCGACGTCGCCGACGTGACGGAGAAGATGACGGGCCGCTTCGAGTTCGAGGTCGACACCGCCAAGGCCAACGAGGCCTGGGAGAAGGAGGTCGCCGAGAATCTCGAGCGTAAGAAGCGCGAGGAAGAACAGGGCAAGCAGGAAGCGGAGGTGTGACGATGAGTGCCTCGACCCGGCGGAGCAGATGGGCGAAGTCCCCGGACTTCTCCCAGTGGCCCGAGCGGGCCGAGGCCGTCGCCGCCCAGACCGCGATCGACAAGATCAACTATCTGGATTCGGGTCAGCACGAGGTGCAGTGCCGCGAGTGCGGCACCTGCGTGCTGGTGCGCAAGAACAGCCTGTCGCACACGAGCGTGCAGTGGCAGGAGGATCCGGACACCGTGTGCCCGACCTTCCGCGAGACCGCCTCGCTCCGAGGCTCGTCCATCACACCGCGCGAAGGGTGTCCGCGGCTCCGGGAGAGCATCGACCGGGCCGTGCTCGACGGCACCCCTCCCGTACCGGACGGATCACCCACCTGACCGATTCCGACCCCGATCGACCCCGCGACGGCACCGTCCCTATCGGACGGTGCCGTCGCTCGTCGTCGGACGGCGATATCGCGTTCCAGTGTCGGCGTCACCGCGTCTTCGCTTCACGTGCAGGACTCTTCGCATTCGGGGATGGACTCGGCACCGCCATTTCTATAACGTGTTCTACATGACGAAGCAGGAGTACGACATCGTTGTCGTCGGCAGCGGTGCCGGCGGAATGACCGCCGCCATCACCGCAGCCCGCAAGGGCGCCGACGTGGTCCTGATCGAGAAGGCGTCGCGCTACGGCGGGTCGAGCGCCCGATCGGGCGGCGGTGTGTGGATTCCCAACAACGAGGCGCTGAAGTCCGCCGGGGTGGACGACACCCCCGAAGAAGCCCGGAAGTACCTCCACAGCATCATCGGCGACGGCGTACCTGCCGAGAAGATCGACACCTACATCGATCGCGGACCGGAGATGCTCTCCTTCGTCCTGAAGAACAGCGCCCTCGAACTGCAATGGGTACCGGGCTATTCCGACTACTACCCCGAGGCGCCGGGCGGACGTCCCAGTGGCCGTTCGGTCGAACCGACGCCCTTCGACGGCCGCCGTCTCGGCGAGGATCTCGCTCTCCTCGAACCCGACTACGCCCGAGCTCCCAAGAACTTCGTCATCACCCAGGCCGACTACAAGTGGCTGAACCTGCTCATGCGGAATCCGCGCGGACCGGTTCGCGCCATGCGGGTCGGCGCTCGGTTCGTCTGGGCGAACATCACCAAGAAGCACCTGCTCGTCCGAGGCCAGGCGCTCATGGCCGGGCTGCGGATCGGTCTGCGCGACGCCGGTGTGCCCCTGCTACTGGAGACGGCGCTCACCGACCTCGTCGTCGAAGACGGGGTCGTGCGCGGCGTCGAGGTGGTCGCGAACGGCGAGAAGTGCGTCATCCGTGCCCGCAAGGGCGTGATCCTCGCAAGCGGCGGTTTCGAGCACAACGCCGAGATGCGGGCGCAGTACCAGCGTCAGCCGATCGGCACCGAGTGGACCGTGGGCGCGAAGGCGAACACCGGAGACGGCATCCGCGCCGGACAGAAGCTGGGCGCCGCAGTCGATTTCATGGACGATGCCTGGTGGGGACCGTCCTTCACTCTCACCGGCGGCCCGTGGTTCGCACTGTCGGAACGCAGCCTCCCCGGGTGCCTCATGGTCAACGCCGCAGGCAAGCGTTTCGTCAACGAGTCGGCGCCCTACGTCGAAGCGACGCATGCGATGTACGGCGGCAAGCACGGCCGCGGCGAGGGACCGGGCGAGAACATCCCCAGCTGGCTGATCCTCGATCAGCGCTACCGCGACCGCTACACCTTCGCCGGCATCACCCCCCGCACTCCCTTCCCCCGTCGGTGGCTCGAGGCCGGGGTGCTCGTCAAGGCCGGTTCCGTCGCCGAACTCGCCGAGAAGATCGGGGTACCGGCCGACGCCCTCACCGAGACGGTGCAGCGGTTCAACGGCTTCGCCCGGGCCGGCAAGGACGAGGACTTCGGCCGCGGCGAATCCCACTACGACCACTACTACGGGGATCCGCGCAACAAGCCGAATCCGAGCCTCGGCGTGGTCGACAAGGCCCCGTTCTACGCGTTCAAGGTGGTCCCCGGCGATCTCGGCACCAAGGGCGGGCTCGTCACCGATGTCCATGGCCGGGTGGTGCGCGAGGACGGCAGCGTGATCGACGGCCTGTACGCGACCGGTAACGCCAGCTCCCCGGTCATGGGTCACACCTACGCCGGGCCCGGCGCCACCATCGGACCGGCGATGACCTTCGGCTATCTCGCGGCCCTGGACATCCTGGACCGCACGCGTGACGAACGTGCCGAAGAGCTGCGAGAATCCGCCGACACCGTGTGACCCGATCGACTCGCGTTCGAGCCGTAGAAAGGAAGTACCCGTGCCCATCGATCCCTCGGTTGCCGTCGGAGCCGAACTGCCCGCTCAGGAGTTCGAGTGGAGCAGCACCGATGTCCAGCTCTACAACCTCGGCATCGGTGCCGGGTCCCATCCCACCGACGCGGGTGAACTGCGTTACCTCCGGGACAGGGGTCCCCAGGTACTCCCCACCTTCGCGACCGTCGCCGCGACCTTCCACCAGGTCGAGCCGCCGAAGGTCTCGTTCCCCGGGATCGAGATCGATCTCGCCAAGGTCGTCCACGGCAGCCAGGAGGTGACCGTGCACGCGCCCATCCCCGCTTCGGGCAAGGGCCGCACGGTCACCCGCATCGCCGAGGTGTGGGACAAGGGCAAGGCCGCGGTCGTCGTGCAGGAATCGGTGACCGAGGATCTCGACGGCAATCCCCTGTGGACCGCGCGGTCGTCGATCTTCGCCCGCGGTGAGGGTGGTTTCGGCGGCGAGCGCGGCCCGTCGGAGTCGGTGGAGTATCCCGATCGTGAACCGGACGCCGAGTTCGACGTGCCGACCCTTCCACAGCAGGCGCTGCTCTACCGCCTGTGCGGCGACCGCAATCCCCTCCACTCCGATCCCGAGTTCGCATCCGCGGCGGGCTTCCCGGCACCGATTCTGCACGGGCTGTGCACCTACGGCATCGTGTGCAAGGCGGTGACCGACGGTCTGCTCGACGCCGACGCATCGCGCGTGAAGGGATTCCGCGCCCGGTTCGCCGGTGTGGTCTTCCCCGGCGAGACCCTCCGGGTGCGCGTGTGGAACGACGGCGACCGCAAACTCGTGACCGTCTCCGTCATCGAACGCGATCTCGCCCCTGCCCTGGCCGACGTGGTACTCACCGTGGCGTGATCGCCACGCCCTCCCGAAAGAGCGACATTCGAACATGACACTTCGTGATTCGTCGCCGCGCCTGTCGCGGCGCGGTTTCCTCGCGGCCGGCGCCGGTGCGTTGGCGGTCTCCGCCCTCGGTGGATGGACCCCGGTACATGCCGTCCCCTCCGGGTCCGCGGCCTCGACGCTCCCCACTCCCCCGGTGTTCCCCGACGGCATCGATCTCTACCAGCAGGCGTACCAGAACTGGTCCAAGGAGATCATGCTGGACGCCATCTGGACCTGCGCGCCTCGCACCCCCGACGACGTGGTGCGCCTGGTGAACTGGGCGCACGAGAACGGATACACCATCCGTCCGCGCGGGGCCATGCACGGCTGGACACCGCTGACGATCGTCAACGGCGCACCCGTCGACCGGGTGATCCTCGCCGACACCATGCTCCATCTCGACTGGGTCCAGGTGAACCCCGGAGGCTCCCCCGCGACCGTCACGGCAGGTCCCGGCGCGACGCTCGACGTCATCACCACTGCATTGCAGGACCACGGTCTCGGACTCGCGAATCTTCCTGCGCCCGGCGTGTTGTCGATCGCCGGGGCGCTCGCCGTCAACGCGCACGGCGCCGCCCTGCCCGCCAACGGTGAATCCACCCTCCCCGGTCACACCTTCGGGTCGCTGAGCAATCTCGTGACCGAACTGACCGCCGTCGTGTGGGACGGCAGCGCCTACGCACTGCGTACCTTCACCCGCGCCGATCCCGAGATCACCCCGCTGCTCACGCATCTCGGCCGGACGTTCATCACGTCCGTCACGTTGCAGGCCGGACCGAACTATCGCATGCGCTGCCAGTCCTTCACCGACATCACCTGGCAGGAACTGTTCTCCCCCGCCGGTTCGCCGGGTCGGACCTTCGAGTCGTTCGTCGATTCGGCGGGGCGGGCCGAGGCGATCTGGTATCCGTTCACGGAACGTCCGTGGATGAAGGTGTGGTCGCTCGCACCGGAGAAGCCGGCCACCTCGCGGGAGGTCACCGGGCCGTACAACTACCCGTTCTCCGACAACGTGCCCGAACCGATCACCGACCTGCTGGGGCACATCACGGCCGGGAACACTTCGATCGCACCGGCTTTCGGTCAGACCTATTACGGCGTGACCGTGGCCGGTCTCGCAGCGACGGGATCGTCCGACATCTGGGGCTGGTCGAAGGATCTGCAGTTCTACATCAAGGCGACCACCCTGCGACTGACCGAGGGTGGCGGTGCGGTGCTCACGAACCGCGCCAACATCGCCAACGTGATCCACGACTTCGCGCACTGGTTCTCCGAGCGCATCGAGTACTACCGCAGCCTGGGACAGTTCCCTCTCAACGGTCCGGTCGAAATCCGGTGCTGCGGACTGGATCGGCCGGAGGACGTCCTCGTCCCGTCGGCGGGACCGCCGACGATCGCGTCGACCCGCCCGCGTCCCGACCACCCGGAATGGGACACCGCCATCTGGCTCAACGTTCTCGGTGTCCCGGGAACTCCCGGCATGTTCGCCTTCTACCGGGAGATGGAGCAGTGGATGCGGCAGCGGTACAACGGAAGCGACTCGACCTTCCGGCCGGAATGGTCGAAGGGCTGGGCGTTCGGTCCCGACCTGCCGTACACCGACGAGCAGATCCTGACGCAGGGCCTGCCCGACACCTACCGGGAAGGTGTTCCCTCGGACGAGAACTGGGATTCGGCTCGCGCGGTCTACAACCGTCTCGATCCGCATCGGGTCTTCAGCAACACCTTCATCGACACCCTGCTCCCCTGATCTCCCACGGGCGTCCTCGCTCACCACGGGCACAGCGCAGTCCTTTGCTAGGGTTCGCACCATGCGGAACGTGCGAAGGTGGATCGGTGCTGCTGCTGTGCCCGTGCTGGTTCTCGCGGGAGGTGTGACACTCGCGGGAACCGCGGTGGCCCTTCCCGACACGGGTTCGGTCGCCGTGTCGAACGGCACCGACGCCCCGGTGACCTTCGAGGCCGACGGCACCACCTTCCACGGCAGCCTCCGCAACCCGGACGGAGCCGCGGTGGCCGCCGCACTGCTGCTCCCGGGCAGCGGCACCACCGATCGCAACGGCAACCAGCCCGGCTGGGCGGCCGACACCCTGGTGCGCACCGCGGACGCACTCGCCGCCCACGGCATCGCGAGCCTGCGCTTCGACAAGATCGGGGCCGGTGAGACGGGCCTCGGGTCCTACACGGTCGAGACCATCGGCGAGTACGGCTTCACCGAGCAGGTCGACCACGCCGAAGCCGCGGTGCGTCTGCTCGCTGAACACACCGGAGTCTCCCCCGAGGAGATCCTCGTCCTCGGACACAGCGAGGGTGCACTGACCGCGCTCGCACTCGCCGATCGCGGTATCGGAAGCGGCTTCGCACTTCTCGCTCCGCTGCCGATGCGCTACCTGGACCTGCTGACCGCCCAGCTGAATGCCGTGGTGGATTCCGGACAGCTCGGCCCCGACGGCGAGGCGGTCCGGGCCGACCTGCCGCGTGCCGTCGAGTCGCTGCGGACGACCGGGGCCTTCCCCACCGATCTGCACCCGATCCTCGCGCAGTTCGGCATGAACCCCGCGAACGCGAAGTTCCTCTTCGAGTCCGACCAGCTCGACCCGGTTGAGCTCGCCGCGGAGCTGGCGGCCGACACCCCGGTGCTGCTCACCTGTTCCGACAAGGACCTGAACATCAACTGCGCGCAGGTCGAGCCGCTGCGAAACGCCCTCGCCCACACCGACCTGCAGTTCGAGCACTTCACCACCGCCAACCACAGTCTCGAGGAACTCGGCCCGCTGCAGCCCGGCCCGGCCGACCAGGTGGCGCTGCTGCCCACCTCGTTCGAGTTCTCGGCGGCGATCGACAGTTGGGCGGCCGCACGCGGTCGCTGACTGTCGTGTTGTAGGTGATTGTCGTGGTGTAACTCGGGTATCCCGGGCACATGACAGCACTGCACGCCGTGGCCCTGAACTGCACGCTCAAGCCGTCCCCCGCCGAGTCCAGCACCGACAAGATGGTGGCGCACGTGTTCGACGCACTGTCGAAGCACGACGTCAGCGTCGAAACCGTCCGGGTCGTCGACTTCGACGTCAAGCCCGGTGTCGAAGCCGACATGGGCGATGGGGATCAATGGCCGGAGATCGTCGAGCGCATCGTCTCGGCCGACATCCTGCTCGTCGCCACACCGACCTGGGTGGGACACATGTCGAGCGTCGCCCAGCGCGTCCTCGAGCGGCTCGATGCCGAACTGTCGAACACCGACGACGAGAACCGTCCACGCATGGTGGGCAAGGTCGGGATCGCCGCAGTCGTCGGCAACGAGGACGGCGCGCACAAGATCGTCGCCGACCTGTTCCAGAGCCTCAACGACATCGGTTTCTCGATCCCTGCGCAGGGCTCGACCTACTGGAACGGCGAGGCGATGTCGGGCACCGACTTCAAGGATCTCGACGAGATCCCCGAAGCGGTGCGCTCGACCACCGAATCCGTCGCCCGCAACGCCGTGCACCTGGCGACGCTGTTGCGTCAGCGCCAGTACGCGCCCTACCCGGGATGAACCCACCCGCCGGCCGGACGCCGACGGTCAGCGGCTGACGGCCTTCTGGTACCTGCGGATCGCGAACGGCACGAACACGATCAGCATCAACGCTGTCCACATCAACGACGCGAGGACCGGATTCTGCAGGGGCCACACGTCGGGGGGCGGCACCATGGGATTGGTGTTGCCGAACAGTTCGCGGACCGCCTGCGTGACGGCCGAGATGGGATTCCATTCGGCGATGACGCGCAGCACCGTCGGCATCGACGACGGGTCGACGAACGTGTTTGCGATGAACGACAGCGGGAAGATCACCATGAAGCTCGCGTTGTTGAAGACCTCGGGTGTGCGGATCCACATGCCGATCACGGCCATCACCCACGACAGGGCGTAGGCGAACAACAACAGCAACAGGTAGCCGGCGAGCGCCTCACCGACCGAGGTGTTGATCCGCCACCCCACGAGAAGACCGGTCAACGACATCACCACGAGGCTGAGCACATTGATCAGCACGTCGGTGCTGGTGCGTCCGATGAGCACCGCGGACGGGGCCATCGGCAGCGACCGGAACCGGTCGATGATGCCCTTCTGCAGGTCTTCGACCATCCCGAGGCCCGTCCAGGTGGATCCGAAGATGACCGTCTGGGTGAAGATGCCTGCGATGAGGAACTCCCGGTACGAGACGCCGGGAACGTCGATCGCGCTGCCGAAGACGTATGCGAAGAGCAGCACGAACATGATCGGCGACAGCGTCGTGAAGACCAGCAGATCCGGCACACGCTTGATCTTGATCATGTTGCGCTTGGCAATGGTCAGGCCGTCGGATGCGACCATCTCGAGTGTGTTCACGACACCGCCTCCTCGACCTTCTCGTCCGTGCCGCGACCGGTGAGCGTGAGGAACACGTCGTCGAGGGTCGGTTTCCGCAGTGCGACGTCGGAGACCCGGATGCCCGCGGCCGACAGCTTCCCGAGCGCCATCACGAGCCCGTCGGTTCCGCCGCCCGAGTCGCCGCTGACCGGCACGGTGATGCGGCCGGTACTGCGCTCGACCCTGACCTCCCCGGACGCCACCGATTCGAGCTCGCGAACCGCGCGGTCGCGCTGATCGGTGTCGGTCACGGCGAGTTCGATGCGTTCGCCACCGACGCGGCTCTTGAGCTCGTCGGCCGTGCCGCGGGCGATGACCGTGCCCCGATCGATCACGACGATGTCGTCGGCGAGGCGTTCGGCCTCGTCCATGTACTGCGTCGTCAGCAGCAGCGTCGTGCCGCGTTGCACGAGGGTGTCGATGACGTCCCACAACCCGAGGCGGGCCCGCGGATCGAGACCCGTCGTGGGTTCGTCGAGGAACAGCACCGGAGGATCGGCGACGAGCGCACCGGCGAGGTCGAGGCGGCGTCGCATACCGCCCGAATAACCCTTGACCGGGCGATCGCCCGCTTCTTCGAGATCGAACTGTTCGAGCAACTCGCGTGCCCGGAGGCGACTGCGTTTGGCGCCGAGGTGGTACAGCCGGCCGACCATCTCGAGGTTCTCGAAGCCTGTGAGATATTCGTCGACCGCCGCGTACTGCCCCGATGCTCCGATCCTGGAGCGGAGCTTTCGCGCCTCGGTGAGGACGTCGTATCCCGCCACTTCGGCGCGACCGGCATCGGGGACGAGCAGTGTCGTCAACACCCGCACCGTGGTGGTCTTTCCGGCCCCATTGGGCCCGAGCAGCGCGGTGACCGTCCCCTCCGGCACTCGCAGATCTACCCCGTCGAGCGCTCTGAGCTGCCCGTATGTCTTGATCAGTCCTTCTGCAACTATGGCGTCGGCCATCAGTTTCTCCCCTGACTGTGGTGGTGAGCACAGTGTGCACGAAGAGACCGACACGGTTCGACGGGTTTTCTCATCGCTCCGCCGGGAGGATCGCTCAGCCCGTCACCCGGGCGGCGTTGCCGGCGTCGATCGGCAGCACGGTGCCGGAGATGTGTGCGGACGCCTCGTCGGCGAAGAACAGAACCGCACGGGTGACCTCGGCCGGGTCGAGCCACGGCACCGGTTGTGCGTGCAGGGAGGTGAACACCGGAGCGACATCGTCGGCGGTCGGATGTTCGAGGTCGGGCCGCAGCATCCCGTAGAGCGCGTCGTTGTGGATCATCGGCGTGGAGATGTTGCCCGGGGCGACGGCGTTGACGGTGATGCCGTTCTGCGCGAGGTCCAGGGCGGCGCTCTTCGTCAGACCGATCACGCCCCACTTCGACGCCGCATACGCGGCCATGTTGGTGTTGCCCGCTCGGCCAAGCATCGACGACACCGTGACGATACGACCGTAGCCGCGTTCGATCATCCCCGGCGTGACCGCGGCGACGGTGTTGAACACCCCGGTGAGATTGGACGCGATCGCTTCGTCCCACATCTCCTGCGGCATGCGGTACACCGGTGCCGCGACCGACACCCCGGCATTGGCGACCGCGATGTCGATCCGCCCGAGTTCGGCGTGGGCACGAGCCACCAGCGCGTCCATCGCCGGACGGTCGGCGGTGTCGAGTGTCGCAGAGACGGCGCGGCGACCGGTCGCCTCGACGAGTTGCACCGTCTCCGCGAGGTCCTCCTCGGTCGCCAGCGGATATCCCACCACCGGTGAGTCGGAACACCGGTCGCAGACGACCACGTCGGCGCCTGCCTCGGCGAATGCGACGGCGTGCGAGCGTCCTTGGCCCCGCGCCGCTCCCGTCACGAATGCGACCTTGCCCTCGAAACCCATCATGACGTCCTTCCGTCGGCGCGTGATCACCTCCCTTGTACCGCGCCGAGCGAAAGGACGGATGGGTGATTCCCGGACAGCGGACATGCCCGGGGAGCAGGCACGAATCAGACGGGGATCAGAGCCCGGTCCGGGCCTTCACCCGTCCCTGTTCGATGGCGTCGTGCAGCGCCTGCAGGTCGCGTTCGTTGCGGTCCGCGTAGGCCACCGCGAACGACGAGACCGCCTCGTCGAACTCCTCGTCCGTGCCGAGATAGGCCGCCAGTGCGATCCGGTCGCCGGCCCGCGCATGGGCGAAGGCGAGGACTCGGCCGCAGAGTCGGCCGTAGAGCTTCAGGCCCTTGGGCACCATCTCCTCGATCACCGCCGAACCCTTGCCGTCGCGGAGCTGACGGATATAGAAATCCCGGTTCACCCCGTCGGCCCCGGCGCCCTGCTGCCAGCCGAGGAAGATGTCGCTCGCCGACTGCATCAGCCGCTGACCGTTGACGACCCGTTCGCCCTCGTTCCGGAAGGTCGGACCGTCGACGTAGTACGACAGCACCGAACGCTGGGCCTCCTTCGCCTGCAGGAACAACGGATCGTCGTCGTCCGCACCGCGCAGCAGGAGGATCCACGCCCGCGTGCCGACACTGCCCACTCCGACGACCTTCCGCGCGGCCTGGACCAGTTCGAACTGTTCGAGGAGGACTCGGCGGTCCCACTGTAGTGTCGCCCGGTACGAACGGACACGGCCGTACAACTCGTCGTAGATCGCCTCGGCGTCGAGGTCGGCGAAGACCTCTTCGACGGGCACGATGAGCGGCGGATCGCTGATGATCCGGCGGTGACCGTCGATGATGGTGGTCAGCTTCTCCAGTGCCTGGAGGCTGTCGCGGCGCGAGGCCTTGTCGAGCGCTTTCCGCGTGCGTTTCTTCATCTTCGCATCCAGCAGGCCACCCAACCCCGCTATCTCGGTCGTGGGATCGAGGTGGGAGTACCGCACGGCCAGATTTCCGAGTTGCGCTTGCCTACAGATCGTCTCGCGGTACTCTGCGGCACATGCCCGGGTGATCTTCCGGCGTTCCTTCGCGGTGAACCCGTTGTCGCGACCGGCGATCTCGAGGCTTGCGACCAGGCGCTTGACGTCCCATTCGAACGGCCCCGGATAGGTTTCGTCGAAGTCGTTGACGTCGAAGGCCGTTCTCCGTTCCGGAGTCGCGAACGGGCCGAAATTGCTCGCGTGGGCGTCGCCGCACAGCTGTGTGTGCAGACCACTGTCGGATGTGCGCGACAGATCGTCGGCCATCACCAGTGCAGCACCGCGGAAGAACGCGAACGCCGACGTCGCCATGCGGCCGTACCGGACCGGAACGAGCTGGGGGACGCGCGACTGCGCCTGACTCTCGAGCAGCGCGATCGGATCCCGGGACGACTCCCCGAGATCGGCCAGCGACTCGACGGGAGTGCCCCTCCGAGCGGCGAGACCGTTCTGGACCCGCTGTTCGCGCGTCGGATGCACGACATGTCCGTCCGTGACCGACATGGGTCCTCCCACGGGGATATCACCGGAGTGTGGGCCTTCATAGTAGGCAGGCCTGCGGTCCCCTGGGAGGGAAACGGCGTCAGGACCGCGACAGCACCAGCCCTGAGGTCGGAACTCCTGTTCCTGCCGTGACCAGGACGTGGTCGACGTCGTCGACCTGGTTGACGGCCGTGCCGCGGATCTGCCGTACGCCCTCCGCGATGCCGTTCATGCCGTGGATGTAGGCCTCGCCCAGCTGACCGCCGTGCGTGTTGATCGGTAGCCGTCCGCCCACCTGGATGCCGTCGGCGACGAAGTCCTTGGCCTCACCGCGGCCGCAGAAACCGAGTTCTTCGAGCTGCATGAGCACGTACGGGGTGAAGTGGTCGTAGAGCACGGCCGTGGCGATGTCCTGCGGCCCGATGCCCGCCTGCTCCCACAACTGGTCGCCGACGATGCCCATCTCCGGCAGGCCTGTGAGCCCGTCCCGGTAGTAGCTGGTCATGATGTACTGATCGGGTCCGCTCCCCTGCGCCGCGGCCGCGATCATCGCTGGGGTCTGCTTCAGGTCCTTCGCCCGCGCGGCGCTGGTGACGACGATCGCGACGCCGCCGTCCGATTCCTGGCAGCAGTCGAGCAGGTGCAGCGGCTCGGCGATCCACCGCGAGTTCTGGTGGTCCTCGAGCGTGATCGGCTTGCCGTGGAAGAACGCCTTCGGGTTCGTGGCGGCGTGCGCCCGATCCGCGACCGCCACGGCGCCGAAGTCGGCGCTCGTCGCACCGGAGACGTGCATGTAGCGTTGCGCGACCATCGCGACGAACGAGGCCGGTGTGCTCAGCCCGTGCGGGTAGGAGAACGCGTTGTCGGTTCCCGACGAATTCACCTGTGCGGCAAGGTCAATGTTGACCTGCCCGTACCGCGCGCCGGACCGCTCGTTGAACGCCCGGTACGCGACCACCACGTCGGCCACGCCGGTCGCGACGGCCATCGCCGCCTGCTGCACCGTCGCGCACGCCGCACCGCCGCCGTAGTGGATGCGGGAGAAGAACTTCAGGTGGGGAATGCCCACCGAACGGGCCACGGCCACTTCGGTGTTGGTGTCCATCGTGAACGAGACCAGACCGTCGACGTCGGCCGGGGTCAGTCCCGCGTCGTCGAGGGCGGCGCACACCGCTTCGGCCGCGAGGCGGAGTTCGCTGCGGCCGGAGTCCTTCGAGAAGTCGGTCGCGCCGATGCCGACGATCGCCGCTGCACCCGACAGGCCGCTCATGCGGTGCCTCCGATCACGACAGTGGCTGTGGCCGTGATGTGTTTGCCCAGACTGTTGGTGCCGGTGATGTCGACGGTGACCAGTCCGTCCTCGACGGACGCGACGGTACCCGAGAGGGTCAGGGTGTCGTAGGCGTACCAGGGCACACCCAGTCTCAGCGAGATCGACTTCACCACCGCGCGGGGGCCGGCCCAGTCGGTGACGTAGCGCTGCACGAGGCCGGTGTCGGTGAGGATGTTGACGAAGATGTCCTTCGATCCGCGCTGCTGTGCCTTGTCGCGGTCGTGGTGCACGTCCTGGAAGTCGCGTGTGGCCAGGGCCGTCGACACGATGAAGGTGGGATCGGCGTGGATCTCGAGGGAGGGCAGGCTCTCGCCCGTCGTGACGGTCGGGGTGCTCACACGTCCTCCTCGAGGGGCTTCCAGGCGTACAGCGTCCACGGCTGCCCGCCGGTCTCGTCGTCGCCGGGGAAGTCGAGGAAGGTGACCTCGACCGGCATCCCGATGCGTACCTGTCCAGGGTCGACGTCGCGGAGTTCACCGAGCATCCGGACACCCTCGTCGAGTTCGACGAGCGCGACGACGAAGGGCACCTGCCGCCCCGGCACCTTGGGCGCGTGGTGGACGACGAAGCTGAACACCGTTCCGCGACCGGAGGATACGACGTAGTCGGTGGTTTCCGACTTGTCGAGCCAGAGCGCCGGGACGGGTGGGTGCTGCAGGGTGCCGTCGGGGCGTCGCTGGATGCGCAGTTCGTGGGTGGCCACGCCGTCCCAGAAGAATTGCGTGTCGCGGGAGACGGACGGGCGGAGCATCCGCGTGGGGTCGAGATCGTCGGGTACCGCGGATGTGGGCCGGTCTTCCGACGTCTCCGCGCGCTCGTCCTTCGACGGCGGTGCGAACTTCAGGATGCGGAAGAGCATCTCGGCGACGACCTCGTCGCCGACCTTCCACAGGTTGCGGGTGGTGAAGAACCATCCCTCTCCGAGCCCGGTCCGCTTCGGGCCGACGACGTCCTCGAGGGTGGATTCGATCGTCACCTGCTCGCCGTGGCGCAGGTAGCGGTGGTAGATCTGGTCGCAGTTGGTGGCGACCACCGAGGTGTAGCCGGCGTCGTCGAGGATCTGCGTCATCCGGCCGAGCGGGTCGTCCTTCTCGCGTTCGGCGCCGAGGCCGCGCATCGTCCACACCTGCGCCATCGCGGGCGGGGCCACGAGACCACCGTGACCGGCTGCGATCGCCGCGGTCTCGTCGGTGTAGATCGGGTTGTCGTCGCCGATCGCCTCGAGCCAGTTGCGGATCATCGGCATGTTCACCGGATCGCGGCCGGGTCGCGGCGCGGACGGGCCGTCGCCGCGGACCTTCTCGGCCGCCTGCCGGATCTCCTCGGGGATCCTCCCCCGAGCATCTCGTGTCACCGAACCTTGTGTCACCGAATCTCGTGTCACCGAATCTCGTGTCACCGAATTCTCCTGCCTCACCGCGGGACCCGCGGCATGCCCAGACCGGCGGTGGCGATCAGTTCGCGCATCACCTCGTTGACGCCACCGCCGAAGGTGATGACGACATTGCGTTTGGCCATCATGTCGAGCCAGCGGAGCAGATCGGCGGTGTCGTCGTCGGCCGGATCGCCGAAGGCACCGACGATCTCCTCGGCGAGGCGCCCGACGCGCTGGATCCGCTCGGTGGCGAACACCTTGGTCGCCGAGGCATCGGCGATGTCGACGGCGTCGTTGCTGCTCGCCGCGACCTGCCAGTTGAGCAGTTCGTTGAGTCGCCAGGTCGCGTGGATCTCGCCGAGTGCGCGTCGCACCTCGGGGCGGTCCCGGAGTTCGTGGGCGCGGACCCATTCGACGAGCCGGTCGTAGATGCCGGCGACGCGACCGGCCGGGCCGAGCATGACGCGTTCGTGGTTGAGTTGGGTGGTGATGAGCTTCCAGCCCTTGTTCTCCTCGCCGACGAGCATCTCGACGGGAACGCGTACGTCGCTGTAGTAGGTGGCGTTGACGTGGTGGGCACCGTCGCACGTGATGATCGGCGTCCAGCTGAAGCCGGGATCCTTGGTGTCGACGATGAGCACGGAGATGCCGCGGTGACGCGAGTCGGCGGGGCCGGTGCGGACGGCGAGCCAGATGTAGTCGGCGTCGTGCCCGCCGGTGGTGAAGATCTTCTGTCCGTTGACGATGTAGTGGTCGCCGTCGCGGACGGCGGTGGTGCGCAGGGCGGCGAGGTCGGTACCGGCCTCGGGTTCGGAGTAGCCGATGGCGAAGTGCACCTCGCCGGCGAGGATGGCGGGCAGGAACTTTCGCTTCTGTTCGTCGGTCCCGTAGACCTGCAGGGTCGGGCCGACGGTCTGCAGGGTGACGCTCGGCAACGGCACGTCGGCGCGGACGGCCTCGTTGGCGAAGATCTGCTGTTCCACGTCGCCGAAGCCGCGGCCGCCGAACTCGACGGGCCAGCCTACGCCGAGCCAACCGTCCTTGCCCATGCGACGCACGACCTCGCGATAGGTGGGGCCGTGCCGCTCCGTGCGCATGATCGCAGCCTCCTCGGGTGAGACGAGGCTGCTGAAGTAGCGCCGCAGTTCGGCTTGCAGTGCGCGCTGGTCGTCGGTCAGATCGATGAACACCGGGCCCCCACGAGGTCGAGTCGGTACGAGGCGCCGCCGAGCAACCGGGCGAGGTCCTTGGCGGTCGACGAGTACTTGTGCAGCGGATAGGTCTCGTCCACACCCACGCCGCCGTGCAGGTGGTGCAGCACCCGCATGGCCGGCGGCAGTTCGGCGGCGATCCAGTAGGCGGTGATGTCGAGATCGTCCGCGGCGTCGAGACCTTCGGCCAGGCGCCAGACCGACGACAGCGCCGCGACGTGCAGGGTGCGGGCGGTGACGTAGACGTCGGCGATCTGCTGTGCGACGGCCTGGAAGGTCGCGAGCGGCTTGCCGAACTGGTGCCGCTCGCTGACGTGCTTCGCCGTGAGTTCGGTTGCCCCGGAGAGCAGTCCGTCGGCGAAGGCCGCCACGGCAGCGAGCGCGATCCGGTGGAGCATCGCCACAGCGTCGGTGCCGGATTCGGCGAGCAGGACACCCACGGGGCCGTCGGCGCGCACCGAGAACTCGGGAGAGCCGGTCGAGGTGGGGCTCGAACGCAGGGTCATGCCCACGGCGTCGGGAGCCACCGCGACCACGCCTGCGTCGGTGGGCAGCAGCACCACGCGTGCCCGATCGGCGTAGGGCACGGCGACGAACGAACCGGTGACCGCGTGGCCCCCGTCGGTGGCGACCGCCGTGGCGGCCGGTTGCTCCGGGAAGGCGCGCCCCGGTCCGCCGAGCGCGGCCGTGAGCACGGCTCCTTCGGCGACGCCGGCGAGCAGGTCGTCCTGTTGCTGTTCGGAGGCGAGCGCGAGGATCGGCAGCACGCCCAGGCCGAGGGTGGCCAGGGCCGGGGTCTGCGCGGCTCCGCGTCCGATCTCGGTGAGCACGGTGGCGACCTCGCCGAGCCCGAGGCCCGACCCGCCGAGACGCTCCGGCAGAGCGAGCGAGAGCAGGTCGGCGTCGGCCAGCGCGGCCCACAACGCGTCGTCGGTGAGGCCGCGTTTCAGGAGACCGGCCGCCACACCGGCGATTTCCTCCTGTGTCTCGTCACGTGCGAAGTCCACGGTCACCCACCTTCGAATAGAACGTGTTCTAGTTGTAGCACTCCCCGGCGCCCTGCGGAAGGACCGCTCAATCGCGCGGCAGGCCCAGGAGTCGCTCGGCCGCCATGGTGAGCAGGATCTGCTCGGTTCCGCCGGCGATCGTCAGGCACCGGGTGTTGAGGAACTCCCGGGTGAGCGGACCTTCCACCCAGCCGGCCTCGCCCGCGAGATCCATGGCGAGCTCGGCGGTGTCCTGCCGCTGCCGCACACCGATGAGCTTGCGGACGCTGGACGCGGCGCCCGGATCCTGCCCTTCGAGCTGCGCGAGGGTCGCCCGCAGATCGAGGAGCGAACCGACCGTCGCCTCCCCGATCTGCGTCGCGATGCGGTCCTCGGCGACGGGATCGCCGGGGGTCGACAGTTCGAGCAGTTCCTCGATGCGCGGCCCCAGCGACGATTTGCCCCCCATTGCGACGCGTTCGTTGGCGAGGGTCGTGCGGGCCAGCTTCCAGCCGTCGCCGAGATTGCCCACCACGCAGTCGTCCGGCACGAAGACCGAATCGAGGAAGACCTCGTTGAACAACGCGTCGCCGGTGATCTCGCGCAGCGGCGAGATCGTGATGCCCGCCGACTTCATGTCGACGAGGAAGTAGGTGATGCCCTTGTGCTTGGGGACGTCGCGGTCGGTGCGGGCGAGACAGATCGCCCAGTCCGCCTGCTGTGCGAGCGAGGTCCACACCTTCTGTCCGCGCAGCACCCATCCGCCGTCGGCCTTCTCGGCACTCGTGCGCAGCGACGCGAGGTCCGAGCCGGCGCCGGGTTCGGAGAACAGCTGACACCAGACCACGTCGCCGCGCAGGGTGGGCATCACGAAACGCTCGATCTGCCCGAGTGTTCCGTGTGCGAGGACGGTCGGAATCGCCCACCAGCCGATCACGAGGTCGGGACGTTCGATGCCGGCGGCGGCGAGCTCCTCCTGAACGACGAGCTGTTCGGCGGCGCCGGCTCCGCGACCGTAGGGCGGCGGCCAGTGCGGCGCGAGCAGGCCCGACTCGGCGAGGGCGACACGGCGCTCGGATTCGGGTGCGGCGGCGATCTTCTCGACCTCCGCACGGATCCGCGCGCGTTTCTCCTCGTGATCGGACAGGTCGATACCGAGGTGACGGCGCGCGCCGTCGCGGACCAGGGTCGTCAGCCGCGAGCGCCACGCGGTGGAACCGCCGAGCACCTGGCGGGTGGCGACCGCACGGCGGAGATAGAAGTGTGCGTCGTGTTCCCATGTGAACCCGATGCCGCCGAGCACCTGGATCGCGTCCTTGGCGGTCTGCACCGCGGCATCGAGTGCGATCGCTGCGGCGGCCGCCGCCGCGATCGGCAGTTCGTCGGGCTGCGCGTCGACGGTGACCGCCGCATCCCAGGCCACGGCCCGGATCTTCTCGGTGCGGCAGAGCATTTCGGCGCAGATGTGTTTGACGGCCTGGAACGAACCGATCGGTTTTCCGAACTGTTCGCGGATCTTCGCGTACTCGACGGCGGTGGTCAGCGCCCAGCCGGCGAGACCGGCCAGCTCCGCGGCGGCGAGGCCGGCGGTCAGGTCGCGCACGAAGCCGGCCGGGACGGTCGCGACCCGATCGACCGGGACCGTCGCGTCGTCGAGGCGGACGCGGGCCACCGCGCGGGAGGCGTCGATGGTCTCGAGCGGTTCGATGTGCAGACCCGGATCATCGGCCTCGACGAGCGCCCAGCTCTCGACGGCCGGATCACCTTCACCCGCGACACGGACGAGCACGGCGACCCCGGCTTCGGCACCCACGGCCGGTCCGGCCTCACCGCGCAGCAGGACTCCGTCACCCGCCGGCTCCGCGGTCACGGCCGAGTCGAGAGCGAGCGCGGTGGGGACCTCACCCTCGGCGAGCCGTTCCGTCGTCTTGGCGACGGTCTCACCGGCACGGCCGAACACGAGGGCGGCCACGACGGTGGTCAGGATCGGGCCCGGTGCGAGTTCGTAGGCGGCCTGCTCGAGCATGACGGCCAGGTCCACGGTGGTCGCGCCGAGGCCGCCCGCCTCCTCCGGGACGGCGACGCCGAAGACTCCGAGTTCTGCAAGGGAGGACCAGCCGTCGCGCCACGTCGCGTCGCTTGCGCAACGTATCGTCGACATGGGGTCTACGGCACGTGACCAGGCCTGGACAGATGCCTGAACGGCCCGCTGCTCCTCGGTCGTGGCGATACTCACAGCGGTTTCCGCCCTTCCGAATGACATCATTGCTAGAACGTGTTCTAATATGGCACCGATTCAGAGTCAAGGCGTGAGGAAACGAATCTATGGCCACCCCGTCCCGCTCCCGTGCCAACGGACACGGAACTCTGACCGCCCTCACCGAGGACGATCTCAGTTCCAATGCCCAGAAGGAACGGCGCAAGCGGATTCTCGACGCCACCCTGGCGCTCGCGTCGAAGGGTGGTTACGAGGCCGTGCAGATGCGGGCGGTGGCAGAACGCGCGGACGTCGCGGTCGGCACCCTCTACCGTTACTTCCCGTCCAAGGTCCACCTGCTGGTCTCCGCCCTCGGCCGTGAATTCGCCCGCATCGAAGGCAAGGGCCGGATCCCACCCGGCCACAGCCCCCTCGAGCGCATGCACCTCATCCTGGGCCTGATCACCAAGGCCATGCAGCGCGATCCCCTGCTCACCGAGGCCATGACACGGGCGTTCATGTTCGCCGACGCTTCCGCCGCCGCCGAGGTCGACCAGGTGGGCACCCTCATGGACCGACTGTTCGCACGGGCCATGAACGACGGCGAGCCCACCGAGGAAGAACTCGCCATCGCACGCGTCATCAGCGACGTGTGGCTGTCGAATCTCGTCGCCTGGCTCACGCGCCGTTCGTCGGCCACCGATGTCGCCCGCCGGCTCGAACTGACGGTGGAGCTGCTGCTCGGCGACGGCTCGCGCGTGCCGAAGACGGTCGCGTCGGAAGCCTGACGGCGCTCGCGTCCGAAGCCCCGCGTCGCTCGCGCCGGAAGCCCCGCGGCGCTCGCGCCGGAAGCCCGACGTCCGATCCGCCGCTTCCTGTAACCGGAAACACGTGGTCGCAATACCCAGCGGGTCGGATTCGTGCCCCACTCTGACCTAACGTGGAGCAGGTGAGTGCCCACGATCTTCCGATTGACCTTCGACGTGCTCTGGTGGCTGTCGCGCGGACGCCCCGCCTGCTCGTGGCGACCGACTACGACGGCACCATCTCCCCCATCGTGAGCGATCCCGAGAAGGCCTACCCGCACGACGATGCGGTGCGGGCGCTGCGGGGCCTCGCCGCTCTGCCGTCGACGGCCGCTGCCGTCATCTCGGGACGCGCTCTCAAGGATCTCGCCGCCCTGTCGCGCCTGCCGGTCGAGGTCAAACTCGTCGGCAGCCACGGCTCCGAGTTCGACATCGGATTCGTCCACGAGATCGATCCCGACGCGAGGGACCTCCTCGCCACGATCGTCGAGGGACTGCACTCGGTGGCATCCCGGTTCGACGGCGTGCAGGTGGAGGCCAAGCCCGCGAGCGCCGCGCTGCACGTGCGCAACGCCTCTCCCGCCGATGCCGAGCAGGCCCTCGATCTCGTGCGCAGCGGCCTCGCGCTCCGGCCCGGTGTGCAGGTCACCGAGGGCAAGGCAGTCATCGAGTTGTCCGTGGTGCCCACCGACAAGGGCAAGGCGCTCGACGTCATCCGCCACCAGGAAGCCGCCAGCGCGGCGGTCTTCTTCGGCGACGACGTGACCGACGAGAAGGCCTTCCGTTCGCTGCAGGGCCCGGACGTCGGGGTGAAGATCGGCGACGGCGACACCGCCGCCGAGTACCGCGTCCGCACCAGCGAAGAGGTCATCGCCGCACTCGCGTTCCTGCTCGAGGAACGTCGCACCTGGTTGTCCGGCGCCCACGTCGCGCCGATCGAACGCCTGACCATGCTCGCGAGCCCCCGCTCGAAGGCACTCGTCACCCCCGACGGCACGATCACCTGGCTGTGCCACCCCGAACCCGATTCCGCGGCGGTGTTCGCCCATCTCCTCGGCGGTGACGCAGCCGGTCACTTCACCATCGGCCCGACCCGCCAGGCACTGCCGCTCAGCCAGCGCTACGTCGACTCGACGATGACGGTGGTGACCCGGTGGGCGTCGCTCGCGGTGATCGACTACCTCCCGCACGACGTCGAGGCCGGCCGTACCGACCTCATGCGCGTGATCACCGGGCGCGCGAGCGCGGTGGTGACCTTCGCCCCGCGACCGGAGTTCGGACAGGGACAGGTCACCCTCGAGGTCGAGGACGACGGCATCCGCGTCATGGGCTTCAACGAGCCCTACGTCCTGCGCTCCCCCGGCGTGCGGTGGGACATCACCACGGACGGCGTGCACCAGACGGCCCACGCCGTGGTCGACCCCACCGAGAACGACATCATCCTCGAACTCCGCTGCGGCACCGACGATCTCGATGAGCACCCGGTGCCGGAGGTCGAGCGTCGGGCACAGTCCGAGGCCTACTGGCACACGTGGGCGTCCCAGCTCGAGCTGCCGCCGCTCAAGCCCGATCTCATGAAGCGTTCGGCGCTCACCCTGCGGGGGCTGGTCCACGGTCCGACGGGCTCGATCCTCGCCGCGGCGACCACCTCGCTCCCCGAGGAGATCGGCGGTGTCCGCAACTGGGACTACCGCTACTGCTGGTTGCGCGACGCCGCGCTCACGGCGCAGGCGCTCGTGCGGGTCGGATCCCTCGAGGAGGCCGAGAACTATCTCGACTGGGTCCACCGCGTCCTCGAGACCGTGCCGGGCCCCGAACGTCTGCACCCGCTGTACACGCTCGCCGGCGGACCGCTGCCGCCCGAAGCCGTGATCGACTCGCTTCCCGGATACGCCGGTTCGCGGCCCGTGCGGGTAGGCAACGCGGCGAACCAGCAGGTGCAACTCGACGTCTTCGGCCCGATCGTCGACCTGATCGCCGACCTCGCGCACAGCCGCGAGTCGCGCGGCGTGTCCCACGACCGTGCCCTCACCGACCGGGACTGGGAGCTCGTCTGCTCGATGGTCACCGCGGTCGAACGGCGCTGGTTCGAACCGGACCACGGCATCTGGGAGATCCGCCACGCACCCCGCCACCATGTGTACTCGAAGGTCATGGGGTGGCTGACCGTCGACCGGGCACTGACGCTCGCCGAGAAGTTCGGCCGGACCGCCGGCGAGGGCTGGGCGGCGCTGCGCGACGAGATCGCCGAGGAGGTCACCGAGAAGGGCTGGAACGACGAGGTCCAGTCGTTCACCTCGGCCTACGACGGCACCGATCTCGACGCGGCCACCCTGTTCATCGGCCTCACCGGACTCGTCGACCCGCAGGACGAGCGGTTCCGGGCGACCGTGCAGGCCACCGAACGGGAGTTGCGCAGCGGCGCGACCGTCTACCGCTATCACAGCGACGACGGCCTGCCGGGCGCCGAAGGCGGCTTCCACCTGTGCGCGGCGTGGCTGGTCGCGGCCTACCTGCTGGTCGGGCAGCGCAACGACGCCGAGGCGCTGTTCGCGCAGCTGGTCGCGGCGGCCGGACCGACCGGGCTGCTCAGCGAGGAGTACGACCCCGTCGCGGAGCGTGCGCTGGGCAACCACCCGCAGGCGTACAGTCACATCGGTCTGCTGCGCTGCGCCCAGCTGCTGTCGGGCGCGAAGGCCACGGGCGACCGGCAGCACTGAGCTACGAGCGGGGCCGCTCGGTCACTCGGCGTACCACTCGCTCTCGACCCGACCCGAGGTGGCACCGAACCACAGCTGGGTCCCCAGGGTCTCGAGCGCGGGCACACCGGAGTGCGAGGGGGCGGCGAGGAGCAGTTCGCCTGCGCGCCGCCCCTTGTCCTTCTGCGGTTGCCTCACGGTCGTGAGGCCTTCGCGGATCGCTTCGTCGATGCCGTCGAAGCCGGTGATCGACAGGTGGCCGGGCACGTCGAGACCCATCTGATTGGCCCAGGCGAGAGCGCCGAGCGCGAGCACGTCGGTGGTGCACACGAGCGCGGTGATCCGCGGGTTCATGCGCATGATCTGCGCCGCGGCGGACAGGCCGTCCTCCGCGGTGTGGGTGTAGCGCTCGACGACGGTGAGCGATTCGGGGGCCAGCCCTGCGGCGCTCATGGCGTCCTGGACGCCGCGGATGCGTTCGCGCTGCACGTGGAAGGCGCCGGATTCGAGGGTCGACAGGTCGACGACCCCGTCGTGCCGTTCGCGGCCGAGGCGCATCGACAACATGCCGATCTGGCGGTGGCCGAGTTCGATGAGGTGGGCGGCGAGATCGCGCATCGCCCGCCGGTCGTCGATGCCCACCACCGGGGTGTTCTCGAGCCCGCGCGGCTGGTCGCACGCGACGATCGGGAGGTGCCGTTCGAGCACGGCAGCGAGATAGGGGTCCTCGGCGGGGACCGAGTAGACGACGAAGCCGTCGACGGACGAGCGGTGCACGACCTGTGCGGCCTCGTCGTCGGTCCGGCCCGGTCCGGCGGGGATGAGCAGTAGTCCCTGTCCGGCCGCTTCGCAGGCCTCGGACAGTCCCGACAGGAAACTCATGGCGGCGGGATCCCGGAAGGAATAGCTCAACGCTTCGGTGAGCAGGACCCCCACGGCTCCTGCCTTGCGGGTGCGCAGCGACCGCGCCATCGGATCCGGGCCGGCATATCCGCGTCGTTTGGCGACTTCGAGGACACGTTCGCGTAGCTCGGCGGACAACTGGTCGGGGCGGTTGTACGCGTTCGAGACCGTGGTGCGGGAGATCTTCAACTCGGCGGCAATCGACGCCAGGGTCGCCTGTCGGCGCGGCTGACGAGACCTGGACATGAGAGGACCGTAGTCCTGTGTCCATGGTCACGACCACCCAGGGATGGTAGGAGGGCTCGGTGTCGTCCGCTAAAGTGGAACGGTAACGGTTACCAATAACGTTTGGGTCGGTCGCTCGGTCGTTCCGGACCCCGTTCGTCGAAGACCGCCGATCCTCAGGAGAAGAACTGTGCGACTGTCCTCCCGCACGGCCCTCGCAGCCGCCGCCGTAGCCTGCGCGACCGCCCTCGCCGCGTGCGGCACCGATACCTCCGGCGCCGACGACGACGAGATCAGCGTCGTCGCCTCCACGAACGTGTGGGGGTCGATCGCGCAGGCGGTGGCCGGAGACCGCATCGAGGTCCGCTCGCTCATCACCGAACCGAACGCCGACCCGCACTCCTACGAGGCCAGCCCCCTCGACGCCGCGGCGATCTCCGACGCCTCGCTCGTCGTCTACAACGGCGGTGGCTACGACCAATTCGTCGACGACATCCTCGGCGCCACCGGGGACAAGCCTGCAGTCGTGGAGGCCTTCGCCCTGTTCGAATCCGGCGCGTACTCGGATCTGCACGCCGGACACGATCACGGCGACGAGGACGGCACCGACGACGCCATCGAGAGCGACTCGGAGACAACCGTTTCCGAGGACCACTCGCACGAGAGCGGTGAGGTGTCCGACGCCGGCGACGGGCACTCGCACGAGGGTCACGACCACGGCGGCATCAACGAGCACGTCTGGTACGACCTCGCGACCGCCGACGCCGTCGCGCACGCCGTCGCCGAGCAGCTCGCCGAACTCGACCCCGACGGCGCCGCCGTCTACGAGGCCAACGCCGCGGGCTTCCACGAGAACCTGCACTACGTCGCGGATGTTGTCGACAAGCTCGCCGACACACACGGCGACGCACCCGTCGCCCAGACCGAGACGATCGGCCACTACCTCGTCTCGGCCGCGACGCTCGACGACATCACTCCCCCGGATTTCACCAACGCCATCGAGAACGGCACCGATCCGTCCCCGGCGGCGATCGCGGCGACACGGCAGTTGTTGGTCGACAAGCAGGTTCGCGTCCTGATCTACAACCCGCAGACCGAGGACCGGATCAGCCGCGAGATGCGCACGGCAGCAGAGTCGTCGGGCGTCCCCGTGGTCGAGGTTTTCGAAACCCTGCCCGAAGATGTCGACTACATTCAGTGGCAGGCCCGGACCGCCGAGACCCTCGCCGCCGCGCTCGAGACCGCCTCCTGACCATCCGATCGAGAACACGGACTCCGGTGACACCTCCTCCATTCGACCGCACGCCCACAGTCGAACTCCGCGATGCCCGGCTGGCATTCGGCGATCGGGTCCTCTGGGACGGACTCGACCTCGTCGTCGAACCCGGCGAGTTCCTGGCGGTGCTCGGACCGAACGGTGCCGGCAAGACATCGCTGCTCAAGGTGCTGCTCGGCCAGCTCCCGCTCACCTCCGGAACCGCGACCATCGCCGGGCAGGCCGTCCGGACCGGGAACTCGCACGTCGGATACGTGCCGCAGCAGAAGTCTCTCGACGAGGGCGTCCCGCTGCGGGGACGCGATCTCGTGGGCCTCGGCATGGACGGACATCGCTGGGGCACCGGCCTGCGCACGCGCCGGCGGCGCCGCGTCGCGGTCGACGACGCGATCGCTCAGGTCGGCGCAGAGACCTATGCCGGAGCCCCGATCGGCACGCTCTCCGGTGGTGAGCAGCAGCGGCTGCGTATCGCGCAGGCGCTCGTGGGAGATCCGCGCGTACTCCTGTGCGACGAGCCGCTGCTCAGTCTCGATCTCGCCAACCAGCACCTGGTGTCGGCGCTCATCGACCGCCGCCGCCGCGACCACGACACCTCCGTCCTGTTCGTCACCCACGAGATCAATCCGATCCTGCCGCTGGTGGATCGCGTGCTGTACCTCGTCGACGGCCAGTTCCGCATCGGCACCCCCGCCGAGGTGATGACCTCGCAGGTGCTTTCCGAGCTCTACCGCACCGACGTCGAAGTGCTCGAGATGCGCGGCCGCCTGGTGGTCGTCGGCACCGGCGACGCCATCGACGCGCTCGGCAGCGCCGGCGGACTGCGCCCCGGGGAAGGCGTCCACCACGATCACGAGGATCACGAATGAGCAGCAAGTTCACCGACGCCCTCGGGCGGATGTTCGACGTGGAGACCACCGTCGAACTCCTGCAGTACGACTTCGTGCAGCAGGCGCTCATCGCCGGTGCGATCCTCGGTCTGCTCGCCGGCGTGATCGGCCCGCTGATCATCAGCCGTCAGATGGCGTTCTCCGTCCACGGCACCTCCGAACTGTCGCTCACCGGTGCCGCGGCGGCGCTCATCATCGGGGTCTCCGTCGGGATCGGTGCGGTCGCGGGTGCCGTGATCGCCGCGATCCTCTTCGGGGTCCTGGGGACACGTGCCCGCGAACGCGACTCCGTCATCGGCGTGGTGATGGCCTTCGGACTCGGTCTCGCCGTCCTGCTGCTGTGGGCCTACGACGGACGCACCGGTGCCGCCTTCTCGCTGCTCACCGGTCAGATCGTGGCGCCCGGCGGTACCGGCATCGCCCTGCTCGCCGCGTGCGCTGCCGTCGTGATCCTCACGCTGCTGGTGATCTACCGTCCGCTACTGTTCGCCAGCACCGACCCGGAGGTCGCGGCTGCACGCGGCGTCCCGGTGCGCGCATTGTCGATCGTGTTCGCGGTGCTCGTCGGTGTCACCGCCGCACTCGGTGTGCAGATCGTCGGCGCGCTGCTGGTGATGGCACTGCTCATCACCCCGGCCGCCGCGGCGGCCCGGGTGGTCAGCGGGCCGCTCGCCGCCACGGTGCTGTCTGTGGTCTTCGCGGAGATCTCGGCGGTCGGCGGCATCCTGCTCGCGCTGGCGCCGGGCGTGCCGGTCTCGGCGTTCATCACGACGATCGCGTTCGTCATCTACATGATCTGCCGCGTGATCGGCACCGCCCGCAACCGACGTGGTTCCGGGCGGGTCGCCGCAACTGCCTGATTCACGGCCCGTCGGGACGTGATCTTGACGCGCTCCTCGACGTCCGCCCAGTTTCCCGAGGTTGCTCCAGTAACGGGACGTCACAGACATCGGGGGTGGAGAGTGCAGCACGTCACGCGTCGTTCCTTCGCGTCGACAACCCCGACAAGCGGTTCCTGTGGCACCGGTCGAACCCCGAGGTGTTCGGTCGTCACCTCGCCTTCGAGCCCTACACCGGTCTGGTCGAGGCGTGCGTCGGCGAGAACATGACGGCCCTGTGCGCCGCCGGTGTCGGCGGCGGGTCGCTCGTCTACCAGGGCATGACGCTGCAACCCGACGAAGCGGTGTTCAACGCCCACTTCCCGAACGAACTCGACTGGGCGCGCATGGACCGCGTCCACTACCCGCGCGTCGCGCAGATGCTGCGCCTGGCCGTGGCGCCCGACGAACTCGTCGACAGCCCCAACTACGCGACCTCGCGCATCTTCGCCGACCGTGCGCGGAAGGCCGGCTTCCCGATCGACAAGATCCCGATGCCGATCGACTGGGACTACGCGCTCGCCGAACTCCGCGGCGAGATGGCCCCGGCCTACACCGACGGTTCGGGTGCGATGGGTGTCAACAACGGCGGCAAGCACTCCGTCGACGTCACCTACATCGCGGAGGCCGAGGCGACCGGTCTGGTCACCGTCGCGACGCAACACGAGGTCACCGACATCGAGCGTGCCAAGGACGGCCGGTGGACGGTGCACGTGAACCACATCGGCACCTCCGGTGCCGTCGTCGAGAACAAGATCCTCACCACCGACGCGCTGGTGCTGTCTGCGGGCACCATGAACACCACCCGGCTGCTGATGAAGGCCGCCGCGAAGGATCTCATCTCCGACCTGCCCGACGGCGTCGGACAGGGCTGGGGTTCGAACGCCGACCGCATCTACCTCTGGACGAACCTCGAAGAGGAGTTCGGCGCGGTGCAGGGCGGTCCCGTCGTCTACGGCAGCAAGAACTGGGACGACCCGAACTCCGCGTCCACCGTCATCCAGGCCTCCATTCCCGGCTTCTACGGGATCGACATGCGCAGCACCGTACTGGTGGGCTACGGCGTCAGTGAGGGTCGCGGGCACTTCGTCTACGACGCCGCTCGCGACGACGCCGTCCTGCGCTGGCCGCACGAAGGGGACGCGGTGCTGCAGACGGGTCACATCGACCCCACCGTGCGCCGCATCGCCGGCGAACGCAGCATCCTGACCGACACCAACTCGATCGTCCCGTCGACCTGGCACCCGCTCGGCGGCGCGAGCATGAGCACGGTGTGCGATCTCGAGGGCCGGGTGTTCGGCCAGCGCGGGCTGTACGTGCTCGACAGAGCCCTCATGCCGGGCAACACCGCCGCGTGCAACCCGTCGATGACGATCGCCGCCGTCGTCGAACGCGCCCTCGACGACATCGTCGTCCGCGACGTCGGAACGGTCTTCTGAGCGGGCATAGACTCGGGTCGTGACCCGCATCGACCTCAACAGCGACCTCGGCGAGAGCTACGGCCGGTGGCGTCTCGGCGACGACGAGACCATGCTCGACATCGTCACCAGCGCCAACGTGGCGTGCGGATTCCACGCCGGCGACCCGGCGACACTGCTGCACACGTGCCACGGCGCCGCGAAGCGCGCGGTAAGGATCGGTGCCCAGGTCGGCTACAACGACATCGGCGGTTTCGGCCGCCGCTTCATCGAGGTGCCGTCGGCGGATCTCACCGCCGAGATCATCTACCAGATCGGCGCGCTCGACGGTCTCGCCCGGGCGGCCGGTTCGTCGGCGAGCTACGTCAAACCCCACGGCGCGCTGTACAACGCGATCGTCCATCACCGCGAACAGGCCCGTGCGGTCGTGGATGCGGTACGCGCCTACGACGCCTCGCTGCCCGTCCTCGGACTGCCCGGCTCCGTCTTCCTCGAGGAGGCCGAACGGGCCGGACTGAAGGTGGTCGCCGAGGCGTTCGCCGACCGCGCCTACACCCCCGAGGGCACGCTCGTCTCCCGACGCGAACCCGTTGCGGTACTGCACGATCCGGAGGAGGTCGCCGAGCGGGTCCTGCGCATGGTCACCGAGGGGGTGGTCACCGCCATCGACGGCAGCGACATACGCGTGAACGCGCAGTCGGTGTGCATCCACGGCGACTCCCCCGACGCCACGGCGATGGCCGTCGCCGTGCGCCGCCGGCTCGACGCCGAGAAGATCGACATCCGGGCGTTCGTGTGAACGCCCGACATCGCGAGGTCCACCGATGAAAATCCTTCGTGCCGGAGACAGCGCCCTGCTCGCCGAATTCGATTCCCTCGACGAGGTTCTCGCCCACTTCCGGGCACTCGACCGCGAGCGGCCGCGTGGCGTCGTCGATCTCGTGCCGGCGGCGCGGACACTGCTGGTGTGCTTCGATCCGTCGGAGACCGGCGCGCAGGTCGTGCACAAGTGGGTCACCACCACCCCACCGGTGTCCGGGGACGACGTCGACATCGAGGAGGTGACGCTCGAAGTCCGGTACAACGGCGTCGATCTCGAAGAGGTCGGCGAGTTGACCGGCCTCGGCGCGGACGGCGTGATCGCCGCCCACACCGGCGGCCTCTGGACGGTCGCCTTCGGCGGGTTCGCGCCCGGCTTCGCGTATCTCACCGGCGGGGATTCTCGATTGCACGTGCCGCGTCGCAGTTCACCGCGCACCTCCGTCCCGTCCGGCGCCGTGGGACTGGCGGGTGAGTTCTCGGGCGTCTACCCGCGGAAGTCGCCCGGAGGATGGCAACTCATCGGAACCTCCGATGCCCCGCTGTGGCAACCGGACCGGACTCCTGCGGCGCTGCTGCGACCGGGATGTGCGGTGCGCTTCGTCGCGATCTGAACCGTCCCCGGATCCACTGCGCCGCTGCGCTCAGATACCGAGCACGGCCTTCGCGACGAGGAAATAGATCACCAGGCCGGTCGCGTCGACGAAGGTCGTGATGAACGGATTGGAGAAGACCGCGGGGTCGGCGCGGATCGATTTGGCCACCAACGGCATCGCACCACCGACGGTGGCGGCGAGGGTGCAGATGCTCACCAGCGTCAGCCCGATCACCGCGCCCACCGACGAGTCGTAGACCAGGGACGTCAGGACGAACGCGACCGAGCCCAGCAGGACACCGAGGGACAGACCCACCCGGAGCTCGCGGGCGATCACCCCGCCGATGTCGCGTGGCGTCACGTCGTCGAGCGCCAATGCGCGGGTGACCGTGGTGGCGGCCTGGTTTCCGGTGTTGCCCCCGGTGCCGATGATCAGCGGCACGAACAGCGCCAGGGTGACCACCTGATCGAGGGTCGACTCGAATACCTCGAGGACCTGGACCGTGAGGGTCGCGCCGAGTGCCAGGAAGAGCAACCACACCACCCGCGAGCGCACCAACTGCCCGACGGGTGTCGCGAGATAGGGCCGGCGCAGCGGCTCGGTACCGCCGATGCGCGCCTGGTCCTCGCTGTCGGCGGCTTCGAGGATCCGCAGGGCGTCGTCGACGGTCAGGATGCCCACCAACCTGGTCTCGCTGTCGACGACGATCAACGCCAGCAGTTTGAGTTCGGCGCAGCGGCGCGCGGACTCCTCGGCGTCGTCGGTCACGCGCGCCCAGTAGGGCTCGTTCATGATGTCGGCGAGCACCGTTCCCGGCGCCGCAGTCATCAGCTCGCGCAGACCGACCACCCCGACGAGCACACGACCGTCGTCCACCACCGGCAGCGTGTACACCGTCTCCGCGTCGTCGAGCCGACGACGCACGGCGTCCATCGCCTGCTCGACGGTCATGTCCTGCCGCAGCGACACGAAGGCCGGGCTCATCCGCCGGCCGATCGACCGCTGCGGATAGCCGAGGATCGTGGCGGTCACCTCGCGGTCGGCGGGCGGCAGGCCGCGCATGAGGGTCGACGCGACCGTCGCGGGCAGTTCGTCGAGCAGTTCCACCCGGTCGTCGGGTTCGAGGTCGGCGAAGATTGCGGCCACCTGATCGTCGCGCAACCCGCGGAGCAGTTCGCTCTGCATGCTCGGGTCGAGCTGTTCGAAGACGTCGATCGCCCGGTCCTTGGGCAGCAACCGGTAGAGCACTGCTCGATCCGTCCGACCGAGCCGTTCGAGCACGTCGACGACCTGTTCGACGCTCAGTTCCGCGACAGCGTCGTGCGCGGCCTGAAGGTCGTCGGCCTCGACGGCCTTCTCGATCAGTCGCGTCGTCGCCGCCCGGACGTCTGCTTCATCCATGATCGTCACCTCCTTCCTCATGATCTTCAACCTAACGCGATCGTTCGGCCGGAGTGCGGACGTGCGATCGAAGCCGGTGAGTGAGAATGAACATCGTGGCGTGGTTCGAGGTGCTCTCCGGCGGAATGCTCACGACGGTCCAGGATCGCGGACGTCCCGGTTACGGTTCCTCGGGCCTCACCCGGTCCGGTGCCGCCGACCGGCGCGCACACGACGCCGCGAACCGGCTCGTGGGGAACCAGCCGGACGCGGCGACACTCGAGGTGACCGGCGGTGGTCTCGCAGTCCGCAGCGTCGGCGAGACGATCGTGGCCGTGACCGGTGCCCGCGCCGACGTGACCGTGTGCGACCGGCCGGTCGGCGACTGGGCGCGCATCACCCTCCGCAACGACGACGTGCTGCGGATCGGCGTCCCGAACGAAGGCCTGCGGATTTACCTCGCGGTACGCGGCGGCATCGACGTGCGGGAGGTACTCGGCAGTAGATCCACCGACATCCTGTCGCACACCGGACCGGCACCCGTTCGCGCCGGCGACAGTCTGCTCGTCGGGGCGATGTCGGGTCACCTGCCCGACGAGGAGCAGTTCCCACCACCACCGCCGATGGACGACCCCGTAGAGATCCGGGTACGGTCCGGCCCGCGCGACGACTGGTTCACGCCCGGATCACTGCGGGCGCTGTTCCACGAGACGTGGACGGTGACACCGGAACTCGACCGGGTGGGTATCAGGTTCCACGGTCCCGGCCGACTGCACCGGGCACGGCACGAGGAGATGCCCAGCGAGGGCATGGTTCCCGGCTCGCTGCAGATACCGCCGGACGGGCATCCGGTGCTGTTCCTCGTCGACCATCCCGTCACGGGCGGCTATCCGGTGGCCGCGGTGGCGGTCGCCGCCGATCTGCCGGTCGCGGCGCAACTGCGTCCCGGACAGCGGGTGCGGTTCGTGCCGGTACGGTGATCGCTGCTGGGTGACCGTCAGGCGCGTGACGGCACGGAGGTGTCGTCCTCGTCGGTCGGGTCGGTAGCCGTCACCCGACGTACGAAGGTGATCGCCTCGTCGAGTGCGTGTGTCGCGGGCGGAGAGATGCCGGGCAGGCTGAGATAGCCGTGCACGGTGTCGGGATAATCGGTCTCCGCGACGTCGCCGCCCTTGGCCCGCAATGCTTCGGCGTATCGAACGGCGTTGTCGCGCAACGGGTCGTGCCCGGCGATCTGGACGAGGGCCGGTACGGCGGCACCGGCGAGCGCGCCGCGCAGGGGAGCCGCGGTCGGCGCATACGGATCGGCTCCGGCCAGATACAGGCGCACGAACGCCCGCATACCGCGGGAGGTGAGCACGGGAGCGTTCGCGAACTGCCGCTCCGACGGGAACTCCTCCTCCATCTCCGTCGCCGGATAGATCAGCACCTGACCGGCCGGCAGCGGACCACCCGAGCGGCCGGCCACGTCGGCGACGACCGCGGCGAGGTTGCCTCCGGCACTGTCACCGGCGACCACGACGCGGGACGGATCACCGTCGAGTTCCGCAGCGTGTGCGACGACCCACCGGAACGCCGCCCAGCAGTCCAGCACCGCTGCGGGATAGGGATGTTCGGGGGCGAGCCGGTAGTCCACCGACACCACGACGCTCGGGGTCCGCGCGGCGGTGTGGCTCGCCCACCACTCGTTCTGCTCCGGATTGCCGAGCACCCACCCGCCGCCGTGGAACAGCAGCACGACCGGCAGCGGACCGCTCGTTCGCGCCGAGGGCCGATAGATCCGCAGACGGGTCCGGACCGGGGAGTCCTCGGGGGCGAGATCGTCGATCACCTCGTGCTCGAGATCGACCCATCGGTCCTCGATCCGCACGCCGGGATGCGTCCGGCCCGAGATCAGCCGTCCGACCGGGGACGACAGGAGCTTCGTGCGCGCAGCACGACGTGCCGGGATCTCGTCGACGGACGCGTCGGCAATGGACTTGTCGGCGAAGCGTTCGAGGAAGGCGAACACCTTCGTACGGAACGGCAGGGATGCGACCACGAGGACAGACTAGGCCCTCGCGACCGCAGCTCGGGCAGACTCGATCAGACCCGACGCTGCCGCGCGATGTCCGCGAGCACCACGCCCGCCGCGACGGAGGCGTTGAGCGACTCGACGTCTCCGGCCATCGGGATGGAGAGAACGGCGTCGCAGGTCTCCCGCACCAGGCGCGAGAGTCCCTTGCCCTCCGACCCCACGACCACGACGACGGGATCGGTGCCGTCGAAATCGTCGAGGTTGGTGTCGCCACCGGCATCGAGACCGACGACGCGGACACCGCGGGACTGCCAGTCCTTGAGCGTGCGCGTGAGGTTGGTGGCACGCGCGACGGGCAGTCGCGCTGCGGCACCGGCGCTCGTGCGCCATGCCACGGCCGTCACCGACGCCGAACGGCGCTGCGGGATGACCACACCGTGGCCGCCGAAGGCCGCGACCGAACGGATCACCGCGCCGAGATTGCGCGGATCGGAGATGTTGTCGAGGGCCACGAGCAGCGGACGCTCGTGGTTCTCCGCGGCGCGGGCCAGCAGGTCGTCGGGGTGCGCGTAGCGGTACGGCGGAACCTGCAGGCCGATGCCCTGGTGCATCCCGTTCGACGACAGACGGTCGAGTTCGGAACGCGAGACCTCGAGGATCGAGATGCCCATCTCGGCCGAGCGCTGCACGGCTTCCTTGAGCCGCTCGTCGGCCTCGGCGCCGAGGGCGACGTACAGAGCGGTCGCGGGCACACCGGCACGTAGGCACTCGACGACCGGATTGCGGCCGAGCACCATCTCGGGCCCGTCCTCGGCCTTGCGACCGGCCGCGGGACGACGACCGCCACCGCGCGGGTCGGCGGCCTTGGCCGCGGCCCGGGCACGCCGTGCGGCGGGGTGGTAGGGCCGGTCCTCGGCCTTGGGGGTAGCGCCACGCGCTTCGAGCCCGCGTCGCCGCTGCCCGCCGGACCCGACGACCTGACCCTTCTTCGTGCCGCCCTTACGAATAGCGCCGCGACGCTGGGAATTGCCTGCCATCACTGTCCTGCTTTCAGAGACCACTCGGGTCCGTTGGGCGTATCGGTCACTTCGACCCCCGCGGCTGTGAGGCGGTCCCGCACCTCGTCGGCCACCGCCCAGTTCTTCTCGGCCCGGGCGGTCGTGCGGCGTTCGAGATCCGCGCCGACCAGCACGTCGAGTGCCGCGAGTGCGGCCGACCCTGAATCGTCGGTGGAGCACCAGTGCTCGTCGAGCGGGTCGACACCGAGGATGCCGAGCATGCTCCGGACCTGCGAGGCGATCTGCACGGCCGTGTCGAGATCGCCGTTGTCGAGCGCCTTGTTGCCCTTGCTGCGCTTGCGGTGTATTTCCGCGAGCGCCTTGGGCACACCGAGATCGTCGTCGAGTGCCTCGGCGAAGGCCTCGGTCCACTCGCCCACGGGCACCTCGCCCGCGCGGTCGCGGGTCTTGAGCACGAACGACTCGAGTCCCCGGTACGCTGCGGCCGCTTCGGCGAGCGCGTCGTCGGAGTATTCGAGCATCGAACGGTAGTGGGCGCTGCCCAGGTAGTAGCGCAGTTCCTGCGGCCGGACGCGGGCGAGCACGTTGGGGATCGACAGCACGTTACCGAGCGACTTCGACATCTTCTCGCCGCCCATCGTCACCCAGCCGTTGTGCAACCAGTAGCGGGCGAAGCCGTCGCCGGCGGCGCGGGACTGCGCCATCTCGTTCTCGTGGTGCGGGAAGACGAGGTCCATGCCTCCGCAGTGGATGTCGAAGGTGCCGCCGAGATAGAAGCCGGCCATCGCGGAGCACTCGAGATGCCAGCCGGGGCGACCACGTCCCCACGGGGTGGGCCAGGAGGGCTCACCGGGCTTCGCGGCCTTCCACAGCGTGAAGTCGCGGGGGTCGCGCTTGCCGAGTCCGGCGCTCTCACCCTGGTGGACGTCCTCGATGCGGTGTCCGGAGAGGGCACCGTATTCGGGGTAGCTCAGCACGTCGAAGTAGACGTCGCCGTCGGCCGCGTAGGCGTGCCCGGCGTCGATGAGGCGCTGGATGAGTTCGACCATCTGCGTGATGTGGCCGGTCGCGCGAGGTTCCACCGAGGGAGGAAGCACACCGAGCGCATCGTAGGCGCGGTTGAAGGCCCGCTCGTAGGTCGCGGCCCACTCCCACCACGGCCGACCTGCCTCTGCCGCCTTGCGGAGGATCTTATCCTCGATGTCTGTGACATTTCTCACAAACAAGACATCGAGACTCTTGGTAGCGAGCCACCGGCGGAGCACGTCGAACGCAACGCCGCTGCGTACGTGCCCGATATGGGGTTCGCCTTGGACGGTGGCCCCACACAGGTACACCGAGGCCTGGCCGGGGACCAGCGGTTCGAAATCCCGCACGGCCCGCGATTCGGTGTCGTATAAGCGCAAGGTCACGACCGTCTATCCTACCGCTCGTCCTGCTGGGCCAGGACCAGTGCGGTCGCAACCGCCGCTACACCTTCTCCCCGGCCGGTGAGCCCGAGTCCGTCCGTGGTGGTCGCCGACACGGAGACCGGACCGCCGAGCGCCTCGGACAGCACCGCCTGTGCCTCCTCGCGCCGCGGCCCGATCTTCGGGCGGTTCCCGATCACCTGGACGGCGGCATTGCCCACCACCCAGCCGGCGTCGTCGAGCAGGCGACGTACCTCGCCGAGCATCGCGACACCGGAGGCGCCGGCCATCTCCGGTCGGCCCGTGCCGAAGACCGATCCGAGGTCGCCGAGACCGGCGGCCGAGAGCACCGCATCGCACAGCGCGTGCGCAGCGACGTCCCCGTCGGAGTGACCCGCGCACCCGTCGGCGCCCTCGAACAGCAGACCGGCCATCCAGCACGGCCGTCCGGCCTCCACGGGATGCACGTCCGTTCCGATGCCGACACGCACGATGCTCACATCTCCTTCTCGGTGCGGACGCCGGACGCGAGCACGGTCCGTGCCAGCACCAGGTCCAGTGGGGTGGTGATCTTGAAAGCGAGAGGGTCTCCCACGACGGTGGTGATCCGCTCCCCCAACCGCTCGACGAGTCCCGCGTCGTCGGTCGCGTCGGCGGCGTCGCGGTTGGCCCGCTCGAGCAATTCGACGTCGAATCCCTGCGGCGTCTGCACCGCGCGGAGGGTCGACCGGTCGGGAGTCCCGGTGACGACTCCGTCCTTGTCGACACTCTTGATGGTGTCGACGACGGGCAGGACGGGGATCACCGCGTCGCTGCCGGCCCGCAACGCGTCGACGACCCGGACGAACAGCTCGGCCGGGCTGAGCGCACGCGCGGCGTCGTGGACGAGCACGAACCGCGCGCCCGATGCCGCCGCAAGACCGGCGCGCACCGAGTCGGCGCGTTCGGCGCCACCCGCGACGACGGTGACCCGGTCGGCGAACGACTCGCCGACGAGCCGGTCCGCGGGCGTCGCAGCCAGTTCGGGCGGCGCGACGATCACCACTCGATCGATGACCGCTGAAGCGAGCATCGCCTCGACCGAGCGGTCGAGCATCGTGCGGCCGTCCAGTTCCACGAACGCCTTGGGCAGTGGTTCTCCCAGGCGAACACCGCGGCCGGCCGCCGGAAGGATTCCGACGACCGGCCCGTTGCGATCGCTCATGTGCAGTTTGCCGATGTCTCGCGCGTCAGGAAGCGGCGGCGAGAACCTCGTCGAGCATGGTCTCCGCCTTGACGTCGTCGGTGCCCTCGGCGAGCGCGAGCTCACCGACGAGGATCTGACGTGCCTTGGCGAGCATCCGCTTCTCACCTGCGGACAGGCCGCGGTCCTGCTCCCGGCGCCACAGGTCGCGCACAACTTCTGCGACCTTGTTGACATCGCCGGAGGCCAGCTTCTCGAGGTTGGCCTTGTACCGCCGTGACCAGTTGGTGGGTTCTTCCGTGTGGGGTGCGCGCAGCACCTGGAAAACCTTGTCGAGGCCTTCCTGCCCGACGACGTCGCGCACTCCGACGTACTCCGCGTTCTCTGCAGGTACCCGGACCGTCAGGTCGCCCTGCGCGACTTTCAGAACCAGATATTCCTTCTGCTCACCCTTGATGGTGCGTGTTTCGATTGCTTCGATCAGCGCCGCACCGTGGTGGGGGTATACGACGGTGTCTCCGACCTTGAAAATCATGTGTCCCGTGCCCCTTTCGATTCTCCCAGTTTAACACGTGACCACATCACCCTCCCGTCAACGATGCAGGTCAGGGGCACCGAGCACTGAGCGTAGGGCTTGACAGGCAGTTGCTTCCGTGTATCGGGTGACCTCCGACACACCCGCCCGTGGGCGCCTGTCGATCTCGTCTTCCGCGCGCGAATCCACACGAGATCCGGCCCCGACGTACACAGCGCACACGGGAACTACTACTCTGCCTAGTGGATTGCGAGCCTTACTCGAGTGGAGGAACCCGTGACTGCTCTCAAAGCGCCGACTCGCCGAGTCGTGACCGCTCTCGCCCTTGCCGCGGGAGCGGCGCTCACGATGTCCGCGTGCAGCGCCGGTCAGATCACCCAGACCTCGACCCAGGTCGCGGCCATCAACGGTTCCAACGTGGACGCCGGCAGCCTCGCGCTGCGCAACGTGCACGTGATCTACCCGAACTCCGAGGAGTACAGCATCGAGCCCGGCGGCACCGCCCAGCTCGGCTTCACGATCGTCAACCTCGACCCGTACGTGGGCGACAACCTCACCGGTATCTCCACCGATTTCGCGGCTTCGGTCACGGGCACTCCCATCGAGGTCCCTCCGCAGTCCTCCGTGGTCGCCGGCGTCTCCGAGGAGAACGCCGCCCTCGTCGAGGAGGTCGACGAGTCGCCGCGTCCGAACAGCACCGAGGAGACCCCCTCCCCGGCCCCGGCAGGCGTCGTCAACAACGTCGAGCTCGTGAACCTCTCCGAGGGTGTCCGCCCGGGCCTGACCATCCCCGTGACCTTCACCTTCGCCGAGGCCGGCGACGTGACCCTGTCCGTGCCGATCGACGCCGGCCCGGAGCTCCCCCGCGACGAGTCGGAGCTCTCGCCGATCGTGGGCGAAGCACACTAGGACTTCCTGCTGGAGGGCCCGGTCGAGCACAGCTCGGCCGGGCCCTCCTCGCATCCGCTCCGGTGTCGGTGCGACCGACTATCCTCCGGCCGTGGCAAAGACCAAGACCCTCTACCGCTGTTCCGACTGCTCGCACACCGTCGCGAAGTGGGTCGGGCGCTGTCCCGAATGCGGAACGTGGGGGTCGATGGACGAAGCACCCGTCCAACCGGTCGCGGTCGCCTCGCGGTCGGGTACCTCGCTCGCCCGCGCCGGTGCCGCCGCCGTGCTGCCGAGCACCCCGGCCACCCCGCTGTCGCAGATCGACGGCAAGGCCACCCACGCGAAGCCCACGGGCATCCCCGAGCTCGACCGCGTCCTCGGCGGCGGTGTCGTACCCGGTTCGGTCGTCCTGCTCGCCGGCGAACCCGGTGTCGGCAAGTCCACGCTGCTCCTCGAGGTGGTGCACCGCTGGGCGTTGCGCGGCGAAGCCGATCGCGCGCTCTACGTCACCGGCGAGGAGTCGGCCGGTCAGGTGCGCCTGCGCGCCGACCGCACCGGCGCCGTGCACGACCGGGTCTATCTTGCCGCCGAGAACGACCTCGCGACGATCTTCGGGCACGTGGAGCAGGTCAAACCCACGCTGCTGGTCGTCGACTCCGTCCAGACGATGCTCGCCGCCGACGTCGACGGCGTGACCGGCGGTGTCACGCAGGTCCGCGCAGTCACCAGCGCCCTGACCTCCCTCGCGAAGTCCAGCGGCATCCCGGTGCTGCTCATCGGCCACGTCACCAAGGACGGCGCGGTCGCCGGTCCGCGTTCCCTCGAGCACCTCGTCGACGTGGTGCTGCACTTCGAAGGCGACAAGCACTCCACGCTGCGCATGGTGCGCGGGGTGAAGAACCGGTTCGGAGCCGCCGACGAGGTGGGCTGCTTCGAACTTGCCGAGGACGGGATCGTCGGCGTCAGCGACCCGTCGGGATTGTTCCTGCAGCACCGCGACGAGGCCGTGCCCGGCACTGCCGTCACGGTCACGATGGACGGCAAACGCCCGCTCCTCGGTGAGGTCCAGGCGCTCGTGGTGCCCACGCACAATCCTTCACCGCGACGCGCCGTGAGCGGTCTCGACTCGGCGCGGGTGGCGATGGTGCTCGCGGTACTCGAGCGTCGCTGCGGGCTCGGCCGGCTCGGTAACTGCGACGTCTACGCCTCCACCGTCGGCGGTATGCGGATCACCGATCCGTCCGCCGACCTCGCGCTCGCACTCGCCGTCGCCTCAGCCGTACGCGACCAGCCCGTCCCGGCCGGCACCGTGCTGCTCGGCGAGGTCGGTCTCGCCGGGGAGGTCCGTCGTGTCGTCGGTGCGGGTCGCCGACTCGCGGAGGCGAACCGGCTCGGCTTCGACCGCGGGGTGGTTCCGCGCGATGTCGAGGGTGTCCCGAAGGGCATGAAGAAGTTCGAGGTGTCCAACGTGGCGCAGGCACTGTCGACCCTCACACGCTGACCTGCGGACATGTCGGCAGCGCCGATCTGCCGAGGTGTCGGCGGCCGGTGCGAACATGTGTTCGTGTCCGATGCGACGGTGCTGCATGCCGATCTCGACGCGTTCTACGCGTCGGTGGAGCAGCGCGACGATCCGTGGCTGCGCGCCAAACCGATCGTCGTGGGCGGGGGCGTCGTACTCGCGGCGAGCTATGAGGCCAAGGCTCACGGCATCGTCACCGCGATGTCGGGCCGAGCCGCCCGCGCCCTGTGCCCGGGACTGATCTCGGTGCCTCCCCGCATGGAGGCCTATGCGCAGGCCTCGCGCGACGTCTTCGCGATCTTCGATCGCACCACACCGATCGTGGAGGGGATCTCCATCGACGAGGCGTTCCTCGACGTCTCCGGTCTCGGGCGCATCGCCGGCAGACCCGTCGACATCGCCGCACGCCTGCGCCGCACGGTCGCCGAGGAGGTGGGGCTGCCGATCACCGTCGGTGTCGCGCGCACCAAGTTCCTCGCCAAGGTCGCGAGCGGGGTGGCCAAGCCCGACGGACTGCTCCTCGTCCCTCCGCACGCCGAACTCGAGTTCCTCCATCCGTTGCCGGTGGAGCGGTTGTGGGGCGTCGGCAAGGTGACGGCGGCGAAGTTGCACGCGCACGGTCTGCGGACCGTGGCCGATGTCGCCGCCCACTCCGAGTCCGATCTCGTCTCGCTGCTCGGACGCACGGCGGGACGCCACCTGCACGCGCTCGCGATCGGTCACGATCCGCGTCCGGTCCGGCATCGGCGGCGCAGTTCGATGGGCGCGCAGCACGCGCTCGGCCGCGGACCCCACAGCCTCGAGTCGGTCGGCGAGACGCTGCAACTGCTCGTCGACCGCGTGGGCCGGCGGATGCGCCGGGCCGGACGCCTCGGCCGCACGGTGGTCCTGCGGATGCGCTTCGCCGACTACACCCGCGCGACACGCTCTCACACGCTGCCCGGGGCCACCGCACGCACCGATCTGCTGTCGGCGGCGGCGCACGACCTGCTCGAGCAGACCCGACCGCTCATCGCCGAGCGCGGTCTCACGCTCATCGGGATCGCGGTGACGAATCTCGTCGGTGAAGGCGTCGAGCAACTCGAGCTGCCGTTCGACGAGCCGGTCGAGGCCGCCGGGGACAGTACTGGAGACACGCGAACGCAGCACCGCGCCGTCGACCGGCATGCCCTCGATGCCGTCCTGGACGATCTGCACTCCCGCTACGGCGCGGGCGCGGTCACTTCCGCGGCGTTGCTCGGACGCGACCACCGGCCGGGTGTTCCGCTGCTCCCCGACGGACCGGAGACCTGAACGCGAAAACCCGGAGGGCGGAGATGTCAGACGGCGGAGATGTCGTGTTCACTCTGCGGGATGCCGTCGGCGTAGTCGCGGCCCTTCGCGAAGTGCTCGTGCCCGACGACGACGAACAACCCGACCGACGACGCCACCACGACGTCCGGATCGGCCGGCGGACCGGCGACGATGCGCGCCTCCGCACTGGTGTAGACCTTGCGCCGCACCAAGCCGTCGACGCGGGCGCGGAACTCGAGCACCGAGCCCAGGGGGATGGGACGGGCGAAGTCCGTCTCGAAGTGCCCGGTGACGACGGCGGTCCGCAGGGCGGCGTTGCACGCCATTCCCTGGACCTCGTCGAAGGCCGTCATGAGGATGCCGCCGTGGATGAATCCCGGTCCGCCCTGGTAGCGCGTGGCGACGTCGAGACGGCCGAGCACCTCGAGGCCTTCGCCGATCGTGAACTCCATCGCGAGGCCGGAGGGCTGGTCGTCACCACACCCGAAGCACTTGTTCCAATGCTGCGGTACCGGCGCACCCGGGCCGGGATGATCTTCCGGCAGATCGGGAACGACGAGGTCGTCGGGCAAAGTCCAGGTGCTGCGCATAAGCAAGTAATGTAGTTGCGCGGTCGGGGCGCCGATCCACGAGTCCGCGCATTGTGACGACGACCGCAGACCGCACAGGGGAAGGAAGTCCAGATGACCGAGTCGGCGCCGGCATCGACGCTGAGCGACACCATCGCTCGTCTGGCGCCCGGCACCGCGCTACGCGACGGTCTCGAACGCATCCTCCGCGGCCGCACGGGCGGCCTGATCGTCCTCGGTTTCGACGACAAGGTCGCCGAGCTGTGCGACGGCGGTTTCGAACTCGACGTCGAGTTCGCCCCCACCCGACTTCGGGAGCTGTCGAAGATGGACGGCGCCGTGGTCGTGTCCACCGACGGTTCGCGCATCGTGCGTGCCAACGTGCAACTCGTGCCCGATCCGAGCATCCCCACCGTGGAGTCCGGCACCCGGCACCGCGCCGCGGAACGCACCGCAATCCAGACCGGATATCCGGTGGTTTCGGTCAGCCAGTCGATGAGCATCGTCAGCGTGTACGTCGACGGTCGCCGCCACGTCATCAACGACTCCGCGACCATCCTGTCCCGGGCCAACCAGGCCGTCGCGACACTCGAGCGCTACAAGGCCCGCCTCGACGAGGTGACCCGGCAGTTGTCCGTGGTCGAGATCGAGGACATCGTCACGCTGCGCGACGCGCTCACCGTGGCGCAGCGGCTCGAGATGATGCACCGCCTGTCCGTGGAGATCGAGCAGGACGTGCTCGAACTCGGGACCGACGGTCGCCAGCTGGCCCTCCAGCTCGAAGAACTCGTCGGCGACAACCAGCTCGCCCGGCAGCTCATCGTGCGGGACTATCTTGCGGGCGAGCACGTCCCCACCCAGCAGGAGGTCGAGCAGGCGCTCGAGCGTCTCGCACACCTGACCGACGTCGACCTGCTCGACCTGACGAGCCTCGCCCGCGCCTTCGGCTATTCGGGCACCATCGAGGCCCTCGACACCTCGATGAGTCCCCGCGGTTATCGCGTGCTCCATCGGGTGCCGCGCCTGCAGGCCCGGCAGATCAACCGGCTCGTAGGTGCGTTCGGCACACTGCAGGGCCTGCTCGCGGCCACCGCTGCCGATCTGCAGGCGGTCGACGGGGTCGGCGCCCTGTGGGCCCGGTACATCCGCGAGGGACTGTCGCGGCTCGCCGAAGCCGCGATCAACCACTACGACTGAACAACTACCGGACGAGCAGCAGGTCAGGGCGTGATATTGAACGGCTCGGGCGCGCTGCGCAGGCCGCCGAGCTGCCCGACCACGGTGTACGCGCCGGGACCGACCGGTTCGCGCGGCGCCTGGCAGCCGGGCTCGGAGGTCGTCGCCGACCACTTGACGGAATAGGCGGCCTGGTCGCCCGGAGCGAGCGACCGGATGTCGGCGGTCGATTCGGGGAAGCAGTCGGTGTTCGCCCAGAGTCGCTCGTTGCCGTCGAGGCTGTAGACGAGCACCTGCTGAAGGCCCGCACCGAGGTCGCGTTCGCACTGCGACGTGCCGATGTTGGTGATGACGATCGTGAAATCGGGTTCGGAACCGACCCTGTAGTTCGGCTCGTCCGCCGTCACCCGCACGGCGAGCGACTGATCGGAGCACTGCCCCGGCGGAACCGGAGCAGCGGAGGTTGTGGCGGACGTGGACGTGTTGTCCTCGTTGTCCGCGTCCTCCGAGGCCGAATCCCCTGCACTACGCGTCCCGGACGAACCCGAGGATCCACCGCTCCGGGTGGTGCTCGCGGACGCCGCGTCGGCGGACGCATCGGCCGCCGTCGTGGTGGCGGAGGTCGTCACCTCCGCTGCTGCGGGTTCGGGATTCTGATCGGGGTCGTCGCCGCCGGTCAGCGCCACTACGAGCCAGATGACCAGTGCCAGCACGACCGCCGAGACTCCGATCGCGAGAATGCGTCGTCGCCAGTAGATCTCGGGGGGCAGAGGACCGGTCGGTTCAAGCACGCCCCCCACGGTATGTGCCACAGGCTGCGCACGGCTACACCGCCGTCGGCGTGTCGCTGTGACCTGCAGTCACATCGTTGTGACCGCAGGTGCACCCGTCTTCAGTTGTCGGAGACCTCGCCGATGTCTCCGAAGTGGCCCCGCAGACTCACCTTGCCGTCCTCGAGCTTGTAGGTGACGCCCACGATGGCGCAGCGGCCGTCGGCGATGCGGTCGGCGATGATCCGCGAACGATCCGTGAGCAGCTTGCCCGTCTCGACGACGTGGCGCCCCTCGAGTTCGTCGACGGTGGACAGACCCTCGGCCCTGCCCATGAGGATCGAGGGAGCGACACGCTCGACGAGGCTGCGGATGTGGCCGCCCGGCACCGTGCCCTTGTCGAGGGCATCGATGGTCGCCGCCACGGCACCACAGCTGTCGTGACCGAGGATGACGATGAGCGGAACGTTGAGGATGTCGACTGCGTACTCGATGGAACCGAGGACGGAACTGTCGATGACGTGACCCGCGGTGCGGACCACGAACATGTCGCCGAGCCCCTGGTCGAAGATGATCTCTGCGGCGACGCGGGAGTCTCCGCAGCCGAACAGCACGGCGGTGGGGTGCTGGCCGTTGACGAGTTCGGCGCGACGATCGATTCCCTGGCTCGGGTGCAGCGGCGTGTCGCTGACGAAACGATGATTACCCTCGGTCAGGGCTTTCCAGGCGGAGATGGGATTGGAGTTCGGCATGCGTACATTATTCACCTGCGCACATGTCCGATTTCGTTCGACATCTCCTCAGCGGATCCCCACACCCGACCCCGTGACCGGAGGAGACCCGAGATGTCCGTGGACGCACCGTCGTTGCTGCGCTGGTATGCCGCGCAGGCGCGCGACCTGCCGTGGCGCCGTGACGGGGTAACGGGCTGGCAGATCCTCATGTCCGAGGTCATGCTGCAGCAGACGCCGGTCGCCCGGGTCGCTCCGATCTGGGAGGAGTGGGTGCGGCGCTGGCCCGTGCCGTCCGCGATGGCCGCCTCGAGCCAGGCCGAGGTGCTGCGGGCGTGGGGCAAGCTCGGCTATCCGCGCCGCGCGCTGCGCCTGCACGAGTGCGCCGGCGTACTCGCCGCTGAGCACGACGACCGGGTTCCCGAGGACGTCGACGTCCTGCTGACCCTGCCCGGCGTCGGCGCCTACACCGCCCGCGCCGTGGCGTGCTTCGCATACGGACAGCGTGTGCCGGTGGTGGACACGAACGTGCGTCGTGTCGTCGCCCGCGCCGTCCACGGTCGGGCGGAGCCAGGAAACCCTTCGACCACAAGGGATCTCGCCGACGTCGAGGCTATCCTTCCGCGTCAGCGTTCACGTGCGGCGACCTTCTCCGCGGCGCTGATGGAACTCGGTGCGACCGTGTGCACCGCTCGCACGCCCGACTGCGGACGCTGCCCGCTGCCCGAGTGCGCATGGGTACAGGCCGGGCGGCCCGCCCACGACGGACCACCCCGGAAGGTGCAGAAGTTCGCCGGTACCGACCGGCAGGTGCGCGGCCGGTTGATGGCGGTGCTGCGCGAGAGCAGCGTCCCGGTGGAGCGTCCCGTCCTCGACAGCGTGTGGACCACGGATCCGGGCCAGCGCGACCGCGCCCTGCATTCACTGCTCGTGGACGGTCTCGTCGAGCAGACCGACGACGGCCGTTTCGCGCTCGCCGGCGAGGGATCGACCTCCTAGATCCGGCTTACCGACAGTGCTACTCGAGTCGGCTCGCCGACAGTGCTACTCGAGTCGGCTCGCCGACAGTGCGTGCGCGGTGAGGAAGTGTTCCACTGCGGTGCGGAACTCGTCGGGCCGGTCGTCGTGCACGAGATGCCCGGCGCCGTCGACGAGGACGTGGTCGGTGCCGGGTCGCGTCACCATCCGCCGCATCTGCCCCTCGGGGGTGATGGTGAACTCGCCTTCGAGCAGCAGCGCGGGCACGCGGATCGAGTTCCACTCGTCCCAGAAGTGCCGCGACCCCCACTCTTCCGAGATGTCGCGGAAGGTCTCGACCTCGCCGTGCAGATACCAGCCGTCATCGCGGCGGACGAACGAGTCGAGGAAGTAGCGACCCGCGACGGGCCCGAAGAAGTCGAACACCGCATCCCCGGTGGGGAACGGTTGCGGCCACTGCGCGATCATCGCCGCCCAGTTCGCGGCCGTGCGTCCCCGGAAGTCGGGCGCCATGTCCTCGAGCACCAGCGCGGTGACCCGCTCGGGATGGGTCGCAGCGAAGCACCACGCGTGCAGGGCACCCATCGAATGCCCGATCACGACGAGCGGTTCGGTGATCCCGGTGAGATGGGTTTCGAGATCGGCGACGAACGCCTCGGTGGTGAGTTCGTCGGGAGCGGGACGACCGTGACCGGCGGCGTCGAAGGTGTACACGTGTCCGTGTTCGCGCAGCCACGGCACGTGACGACGCCACGTGCGGGCGCTGCCCATGAGACCGTGCAACAGCAGGATGGGTCGTCCGGTTCCGCCCTCGTCGTGCAACACAATCGACCAAGTTAGCGGAGTAGGCTCTCGCGCATGGCAGTCGTGAAGATCAACGCAATCGAAGTTCCCGAAGGCGCCGGCCCCGAGCTGGAGAAGCGATTCGCCAATCGGGCGCACACCGTCGACAACTCCCCCGGCTTCCTGGGCTTCCAGCTGCTCCGCCCCACCGCGGGCGAGAACCGGTACTTCGTGGTGACTCAGTGGGAGTCCGAGGAGGACTTCGCCGCGTGGCGCGACGGCGACGCACGTGCTGCCCACGCGGGTGAGGCGAAGAAGCCCGTCGCGACCGGCGCATCGCTGCTCGAGTTCGAGGTCGTCCTCGACGTCAAGAAGTCCTGAGATGTCCGCGTCCGGCGGGTCCGGGCGTGAGTTCACCTATGCGGAGGTGGGAGCGAGCCTGCGTGCCTTCCGGGACGAGGCACCGCTCCCCTCCGGTTATCGACATCTGAGGGTCGAGAGCGAACTGGGCCGCGGCGACACCGTGTTCGAGGTCGCCGCTGCCCAGTTGTTCTCGTGGGACATGCACCGCGGCGCGGGCATACGGATCCCGCCCGGCACGCCCCTCGCAGTACCCGGCGTCGAAGTGGATCTCGGCTTCGGTCTCGGACCGGTGCGCGCGTCGGCGCGGTGCCGCGTGATCGAGATCGTCGACACCCCGGACATACGCGGGTTCACCTACGGCACACTCCCCGGTCATCCCGCCAGCGGCGAGGAGACCTTCGTCGTCGAGCGCACCGTGGACGGACGGGTGCGGGGAACGGTGCTCGCGTTCTCCCGCCCCGCCCGCTGGTACACGAAGCTGGCCGGTCCCGTCGGGCACCTGCTCCAGCAGCAGATCGCGCGACGTTATCTCGCGGCACTCACAGCTTGACCGTCACATCGTCGACGGCCCTGCGCAGGAACTGACGGAAGACGTCCACAGGCTGCGCACCCGACACCGCGACGGCGCGGTTGGCCACGAAGAACGGCACCCCCTGCACGCCGATCCGTCGCGCGTCGAAGAGATCGGCGGTCACGGCGTCGGCCGCCGCTTCACCGGCGGGATCGTCGCCGTCGAGCGCCGCGCGCGTCGACTCCGGATCGAGCCCGACCTCGGCGGCGACCTTCACGAGGACATCCACGTCGTCGATCACCTCGCCGTCGACGAAATGCGCACGGAACAACGCTTCGAGCACCTCGTCGCGCTTGTCGCCCGCCAGATGCACGAGTCGGTGCGCATCGAAGGTGTTGGCGGCGACGACGTTGTCGAAGTCGATCTCGAGTCCCACGTCGGCAGCGGTATCCGAGACCTGGGCGAACATCTGCCTGACCTGTTCGGCCGGCATCCCCTTCATCGCGACGAGCGCCTCGACCTCGGGGACCCGTCGCCCGACCGGTGTGTCGGGCGAGAGCTGGTACGACCTCCAGGTGACCTCGATCCGGTCGCGGTCGTCGAAGGACTCGAGCGCCTCCGCGAAGCGCCGCTTACCGATGTAGCACCAGGGGCAGGCGATGTCGGACCAGATCTCGATGTGAGCGGTGGGGAGAAGTACGTCAGGCATGCTCATATTCGGGTACAACCCGGCCCTGACGTGCTCTGTTCCCGGCCGATCGGTCCACGAACCCGTCAGCTCTCGAGCGCGGCGTCCAGGGAGATCTCGACGCCGGTGAGTGCCTTGCTCACAGGGCATCCGGCCTTCGCGTCCTCCGCGGCCTTGACGAAGTCGTCGGCGTCGAGGCCGTCGACCTCGCCCCGCACCTTCAACCGGATTCCGGTGAGTCGAAATCCGCCCGCCGGATCGGGCCCCAGCGAGACGTCGGCGGTGACCTCGAGGCTCTGCGGCGTGCCGCCCGCCTCCGCGATCAGCGCGGACAACTGCATCGCGAAGCACGACGAGTGTGCGGCGGCGATGAGCTCCTCGGGGCTGGTGGTGCCGTCCGCGTTCTCCGCCGAGCGTTTCGGGAACGACACGTCGAACGTGCCACGGCCCGAGCTGGTGAGCTCCACCTGACCGGAGCCCTTCTGCAGATCCCCGTTCCATGCGGTCCGTGCGGTACGAGTGGGCATGACCTCTCCTTCTCTGGGTGCGACAGCACTGCATGCGACAGTGCTTCACGAAGACAGTGCTTCACGAACCACACTTGCAGAGTCGTCGTGGTGGCGAGGGCCGTTCGCGCCAGAGCGTTCCTGATGTCCGGATCAGGCCGATCGCGCCCTGAGTTCGCGGTCGCGCTCACGGATCGACTGCACGGCTCCGTCCCGTTCGTAAGGCCGCGTCTCGAGCCGCCGCTTCACCTCTGCGATCTCCCGCATACGCTCGGCGTGACCCCGCCGGGCGGCGCGTCCGGCGCCTCCGGGCACCAGGACATTCAGGCGGTCGCGTAGGAGGTTGCGCGCGAACCACACCGGGTACAGTGCCGCCATCGGGCTCAGTCGCGGAACACCCACAACGTCGGCGTATCCGGAACCCAGCGACAGGCGGGCCAGGTCGGCGTGGAAGTGACAGCGCGCCCAGCTCCTGATGCGGTTCTCCGCACCCGGGCCGTCGACCCCGTAGATGCAGGGAACGGCCTTCAGCGCGGCCTCGGTGAGAGCGGCGGACGAGTCGTCGGGGTCGACCGCCGACCAGACCGCCAGCCAGATCAGACGCAGAGGGTAGCTGGCCGGGAAAGCGATGGCGGTGGTGAACGCCATGAGGGTGCTCGCAGGATCGGCTTCGGTGCGAGTCGATCGGTTCGGTCGTGCAGGTGGGCAGTCGACGATGCATCGATCGTCACGTTTCCTCCTCGTCCGGATTCGGGGACCGACCATGACGAGGATTCCACAATTAGTACACACTTGATTCCGGAATTGGTCGATTCCGGAAGTCTGGTCGTGTTGTGCCACACTCGACGATGTGTCCGAGCCCGAAGCCACCCGCGCGTATCGCGGCGTCGCCCCGGCCGACCGGCGCGCCGAACGCCGCAAGCGTCTCCAGAACGCGGTGATCGACGTCGTCGCCGACGAGGGCTGGTCGGCGACGACGGTACGGAAGGTCGCGGCCACCGCGGGAGTCGGCCCGCGCTTCTTCTACGAGAGCTTCACCGACATGACCGACCTCGTCACCACCGCCTACGACGAGCTCGGCGCGACCCTGCTCGAACGCGCCGTCGACGCCATCGCGGCGGCCCCCGACGAGTTGCACGCCAAGACACGCGCCGCGGTGGGAGCGATCGTCGGCGCCGTCGAACGCAACCCCCAGCAGGGTCGCTTCCTCATCTCCGACGCGCCCCCGCTCGCCGAGCGGAAGAGCGCGTTCATCCGGTCCGCCGCCGACGAACTCGCCAAGCAGAGCGACGCGGTGGGCACCCGCCTCGACTCTCGGCAGGCCGAACTGCGTGCGGTGATCGTCATGGCCGGCGCCGTCGAGCTCGTCCGCGGCTGGCTCGACGGCACGCTCGACATCCGTCCCGACGAACTCACCGAGATCGTCGCCAGCACCCTGTCGACACTCACCGCGCACATGCCGACCATCGGCAGATAAGCAGGCGGCAAGGTCGGCCGCGACCCGCGGCAGGGCAGATCGGCCGGAAAGAAGATCTCTGCTCAGCCCTGCACCGCGGCAGACAACCCGCTCAGAGCCTGGTCGACGTGGGCGGGCCACTCCCGGGCGTCGATCCGATGCACGCCCGCCTCCCCCGCGAACGCACTCGAGACCACCACATCGGGTTCCGTCTTCGCCAGCAGGCGCAGACTGTCGGCGAGCACGCGGGCGTCGCTCATCCCCTCGATGTAGCCGGCCCGCCACGTCCCCGAAGCACCGCGATACAGCGTGTCGCCGGTGAACAGGTAGCGGGTCCCGTCCGCGCCGGGCACCAGATAGCAGGTGCTGCCCACCGTGTGCCCGGGTGTCGGAACGATCTCCACCCCGTTGTCGTCCACATGACGTTCCGTCAGCGGGACGTCGATGCGGGCGTGCCGGCCGACCACGTCGGCCTCCGCCGCTGCCGCGTGGAGTCTCGGCCCGAAGCGCTCGGCGATCCTGCCGAGCATCGGACCGGCCTCGTCCTGGTGGGACAGGTACTGGTCGGTGATCCCCCCGAGGCGGTCCAGTTCGTCGAAATCGGCCTCACCCGCGACCGAGTAGAAGAGCACGTTGTTCGTCCCGGTCCACAGATAGGCGTGCGTCCTCAGCCCCGGGAACGGATTGTCCTCCTGCGTCTCCCACAGATCGGGCAGTACTTGCCGCATCGCGGTACCTCCTGGTCGTCGTCCGGTCACCACCACCGTGCAACCTCGAGCCGACTGAAGGTCAAGTGCGTCGGACGACGAGAGGGGCGACACCCTCTCGGGTGCCGCCCCTCTCGGTACAGCAGGTGCCTGCTCTCACAGGCAGCAACACGTGCCCGCTCCCACAGGCAGCGGACGCTTATCCGGCTTCGGACTCGCCCTCGCTGGACTTGGCCAGCGCGACCGCCGGGGTGTCCGGGACCTCGGCCGGCTTCTCGCTCGGCGTGAACGTGAACTTCGCGTTCTCGCCGGCGCCCTCGCCGTCCCAGCCCTCGACGTCGACGAGGACGATCTGGCCTGCGCCGATCTCGCCGAACAGGATCTTCTCGGAGAGCTGATCCTCGATCTCGCGCTGGATCGTGCGACGCAGCGGACGTGCGCCGAGCACCGGGTCGAAGCCGCGCTTGGCGAGCAGCGACTTCGCCTTCTCGGTGAGCTCGATACCCATGTCCTTGTTCTTCAGCTGCGTCTCCACACGTCCGACCATCAGGTCGACCATCTGGATGATCTGATCCTGCGTGAGCTGGTGGAAGACGATGATGTCGTCGATACGGTTGAGGAACTCGGGCCGGAAGTGCTTCTTCAGCTCGTCGTGGACCTTGTTCTTCATCCGCTCGTAGTTCGACGCCTCGCCCGTTCCGGCCGAGAAGCCGAGCCCCACGGCCTTCGAGATGTCGGCGGTGCCCAGGTTCGACGTGAAGATCAGCACGGTGTTCTTGAAGTCGACCGTGCGTCCCTGGCCATCGGTGAGGCGACCGTCCTCGAGGACCTGCAGGAGGGTGTTGTAGATCTCCTGGTGGGCCTTCTCGATCTCGTCGAACAGAACCACGGAGAACGGCTTGCGGCGCACCTTCTCGGTGAGCTGGCCGCCCTCTTCGTAGCCGACGTAGCCGGGAGGAGCACCGAACAGGCGCGACGCGGTGAAGCGGTCGTGGAACTCGCCCATGTCGATCTGGATGAGCGCGTCGTCCTCGCCGAACAGGAAGTTCGCGAGCGCCTTGGACAGCTCCGTCTTACCCACACCGGACGGGCCGGCGAAGATGAACGAACCGGACGGACGCTTCGGATCCTTCAGGCCGGCACGCGTACGACGGATCGCCTTGGCGACGGCCTTGACGGCGTCCTCCTGGCCGATGATCCGCTTGTGCAGCTCGTCCTCCATGCGGAGCAGACGCGTGGTCTCCTCCTCGGTGAGCTTGAACACCGGGATACCGGTCCAGTTGGCGAGGACCTCGGCGATCTGCTCCTCGTCGACCTCGGCGATGACGTCGAGATCGCCCGCACGCCACTGCTTCTCGCGCTCGGCACGCTGCGCGACGAGCTGCTTCTCCTTGTCGCGCAGGCTCGCGGCCTTCTCGAAGTCCTGCGCGTCGATCGCCGATTCCTTCTCGCGACGGGCGTCGGCGATCTTGTCGTCGAACTCGCGCAGGTCCGGCGGCGCGGTCATGCGACGGATGCGCATGCGGGCACCGGCCTCGTCGATGAGGTCGATCGCCTTGTCCGGCAGGAAGCGGTCGTTGATGTAGCGGTCGGCGAGAGTGGCCGACGCGACGAGCGCCTTGTCGGTGATCGAGACGCGGTGGTGCGCCTCGTAGCGGTCGCGCAGACCCTTCAGGATCTCGATGGTGTGCTCCACCGTCGGCTCCCCGACCTGCACCGGCTGGAAGCGGCGCTCGAGAGCGGCGTCCTTCTCGATGTACTTGCGGTACTCGTCGAGGGTCGTCGCACCGATGGTCTGCAGCTCACCGCGGGCGAGCTTGGGCTTGAGGATCGACGCAGCGTCGATCGCGCCCTCGGCAGCACCGGCACCGACGAGCGTGTGCAGCTCGTCGATGAACAGGATGATGTCGCCGCGGCTGTTGATCTCCTTGAGGACCTTCTTCAGGCGTTCCTCGAAATCGCCGCGGTAACGGCTGCCGGCGACGAGCGAGCCCAGGTCGAGCGTGTAGAGCTGCTTGTCCTTGAGGGTCTCGGGGACTTCACCGTTGACGATGGCCTGCGCGAGACCCTCGACGACGGCGGTCTTGCCGACACCCGGCTCGCCGATGAGCACCGGGTTGTTCTTCGTACGACGCGACAGCACCTGCATGACGCGCTCGATCTCCTTCGCCCGGCCGATGACCGGGTCGAGCTTGCCTTCGAGAGCTGCCTGCGTGAGGTTGCGGCCGAACTGGTCCAGGACGAGCGACGTGGACGGAGTGCCGGTCTCGCCACGGCTCGTGCCGGATTCTGCGGGCTCCTTGCCCTGGTAACCGGACAGCAGCTGGATGACCTGCTGACGCACCCGGTTGAGGTCGGCGCCGAGCTTGACGAGCACCTGCGCCGCCACGCCCTCACCCTCGCGGATGAGACCGAGCAGGATGTGTTCGGTACCGATGTAGTTGTGTCCGAGCTGGAGCGCTTCGCGAAGGCTCAGCTCGAGGACCTTCTTGGCACGAGGAGTGAAGGGAATGTGCCCCGAGGGCGCCTGCTGACCCTGGCCGATGATCTCTTCGACCTGGCTGCGCACACCTTCGAGGGAGATACCCAACGACTCGAGCGACTTCGCCGCCACACCCTCACCCTCGTGGATGAGGCCGAGGAGGATGTGCTCCGTGCCGATGTAGTTGTGGTTGAGCATCCTGGCCTCTTCTTGAGCCAGGACAACGACGCGCCGCGCGCGATCGGTGAACCTTTCGAACATCGCACTCCCTCACACTCTCCGGCCGCCGGTCCGGTACGCCGATCGTCCCGCACCCTGCTGCCGCTCTTAAGCTCCGGCACTCGAGTCGTTCGTCGGAACCTTTCAGAGGTTCCAAGCTCCCACTCCACACTCTAGTGGCCGTGGTATCGACTCGCTTTCCCTCTACCCTTCGGAAGGCGGCGAGAAAACCCGGTTTCAGAAGTCAACGCTGCACGTGGCGGATACGTTTCCGCAAGCTGTACGCCACAAGCGAACAGAGGCTGTGGGGGATCAACGGGCGAAGAATCGCTCGATCCTGCGTCCGAAGCTCCGCGAGGCGCGTTCGGGATCGGCCAGAGCACTTTCTGCGAGGACACTGTCCTCGTCCGACACCGTACCCGGTTCGAACGGCCGCAGCGAACGTCCCGGACCGCGCAACCGTTCGATGGCGGAGATGAGCGAACCACCGTCCTTCGTGGCCTCCGCGATCACCTCGGGGTCGACGTCGAGATGTTCCGCCACCAGGATGTTGCGCAGCTCGACGGCGGCGCGGCCGACCGCGTCCCCGGGTTCGGCGGACTCGATGGCCAGGTCGCATTCGGTGTCGAAGCCCATCGAACGGTTGTTCAGGTTCGACGACCCGATCCGCAGCAACGTCTCGTCCATGACGACGACCTTCGCGTGCACGTAGATCGGCTCCCCGCCGGCGGTGACGGGATAGTAGGCGGCGAAACGGCCGTGCACGTCGGCCTCCCACAGCATGTGCAGCAGGGCCCGCCGGGCACCGTCCATGGCCTTGCGTTCGAGCCAGCCGTCGGCGTTGCGTGGGATCACCACCACGATCTCGGGGCCGTCCGGTTCCTGCAGTCGCTCGGCGAGAGCCTCCGCGATCCTGCGCGAAGCGAGGTACTGGCTCTCGAGGTAGAGAGTGTGCCGCGCCTTCTCGATCACCGACAGGTACAGCGCCTCGATCTCGTGGACGCCGTCCTTCCCGTCGTAGGCGGGCAGCGTGCGCGCGATGCCCACGTCCACACCGCGGAGGGTCGGCTCGAGATCGTCGGGCCAGATCGGCTCCGGCTCCGGCACGGGATCGAGCTCCTCCCCCGTCGCAGCCTTCCACCGGGCGCGGGCCTGGTCACCGAGGGCCCGCGCGGCGTCGCCGTCGACGGCGGTCGTCACGTCGTGCCACGGTCCGTAGCGTTTACCGCTCGGCTCCCGCCGGTATTTGCTCCGGTCCGGATGATCCGGGGTGTCCCAGCGGTCGACGGTCATATCGATACCGCCACAGAAAGCGATGCTGTCGTCGACGACGAGAATTTTCTGATGGTGCGCCGCGCCCACGGGATGCGCCCCGTCGATTTCGAAGTGCAGGCTCGGGTCGGTGAGCCAATCGAGCACGAACACCGGCGTCATTCCGCGTGCGAGGGCACTGAACGCACCGATGTTCCACTTGAGCAGATAAATATCGAGACCGGGTCGACGTTCGGGAAGCCATTCGAGGAATTCACCGAGTTTGTTCGGTCCCTCGAGAGTTGCACCCTCGGGTTCGAACTTGATCCGGGTGTCGAAATCCCACCCGATCAGCATGATGCGTTTTTCCGCCCGGAGCATCGCCGCCTTGGCGTGACGGAAATAGTCGGCGGCGTCGACTATGCAGGTCAACCTCTCCGCTCGCGCAATTCGCCAGCAGGTGGAACCTGGTTCGAGCACGGTCTCGGCCATGAGCGGATGCTACTCCCCGACCGCATCGTGCCGGGTCGTCCGCACGATCGACGTGTGTGACAGGCGCCACTGTGCCACAACCCAACCCGTCCACCGACGACTGTGGGGCGCCGTCCACGGATGGACGACGCCCCACGGACGAGGATTCGTCAGTGCGCTTTGTTGTACGCCTCGACGATCTCCGCAGAGATTCGGCCACGGGCCGACACCGGCAGATCGTTGTTCCGTGCCCATTCACGGATAGCGGCCGTCTGTTCGCGACCGGCACTTCCGGATCCGCTCTTGCGCGCAGCCGGCGCAGTTCCGGCAGCGGTCTTGCTCCGCTTGCGGCCGCCGACCTTACGAGCGTGTTCGATCCAGAATTCCAACTGCTCACGCAACCGTGCCGCATTGTCCTCGGAAAGGTCGATCTCGTACGTCACTCCGTCGAGACCGAACTCCACCGATTCGTCCGCCGCCGACTCCTGATCCACATCGTCGATCAGGGTGACAGTGACTTTTTTCGCCATGTGGTGTAAATCCTCTCAAATGCGCTTCCCCCGCGGGACGGGCACCACACTACCCGCCGATTAACGCATCGCAATATGGAGCGGCGAAATCCGATTAACGGGTGTTCGGTCGAACAATCGGGAACAGGATTGTTTCGCGGATTCCCAGACCGGTAAGTGCCATCAACAGACGGTCGATTCCCATTCCGGTACCGGTGGTCGGCGGCATTCCCTGTTCCATCGCGGCGAGGAAGTCCTCGTCGAGAGCCATTGCCTCGTCGTCCCCTTCCGAGGCCAGACGCGCCTGGTCGACGAAACGCTCGCGCTGGATCACCGGATCGACGAGTTCCGAGTAACCCGTGGCGAGTTCGAAACCTCGGACGTACAGATCCCATTTCTCGGTGACCCCGCGCACCGTGCGGTGATCGCGTGTCAACGGCGACGTCTCCACGGGGAAATCACGCACGAAGGTCGGCTCGTGCAGCTGGTCGCCGCACATGTGCTCCCAGAGCTCCTCGACGAGCTTGCCGTGACCCCAGCCCTTGCCCTCGGGAATCTCCAGACCGACACGATCCGCGAGAGCCGTCAATTCCTCCAGTGTGGTGTCGGGGGTCACGTCCGTGCCGATCGCCTCGGACAGCGAGGGATACATTTCGAGAGTTTTCCATTCACCCCCGAAGTCGTATTCCGTACCGTCGGCGAGCGTCACCACATGGGTGCCGAAGACCCCGAACGCGACCTCCTGGATGATCTCGCGGATCATCCGCGCCGAATCATCGTAGGTTCCGTACGCCTCGTACGTTTCGAGCATCGAGAATTCCGGCGAGTGCGTCGAGTCGGCACCCTCGTTACGGAAATTGCGGTTGATCTCGAAGACCTTCTCGATACCGCCGACGACGCAGCGCTTGAGGAACAGTTCCGGCGCGATACGCAGGTACAGATCGATGTCGAGTGCGTTCGAGTGCGTCACGAACGGGCGGGCCGCCGCACCGCCGTGCAGGGTCTGCAGCATGGGCGTCTCGACCTCGAGGAAGTCGCGACGCTCGAGCGCGTTGCGCAGCTCGCGCACCACCGCGACACGCATGCGTGCATTGCGACGTGCTTCGGGACGCACGATGAGGTCGACGTAGCGCTGACGCACCCGCGCCTCTTCGTTCATCTCCTTGTGCGCGACCGGCAGCGGACGCAGCGCCTTCGACGCCATGGTCCACGAGTCGGCCATGACGCTGAGCTCACCGCGACGGGAGCTGATGACCTCGCCGTGCACGAACACGATGTCGCCGAGGTCGACCTCGGACTTCCAGGCGGCGAGCACCTCCTCGCCGACGCCGGCGAGGCTGAGCATGACCTGCAGCTGGGTGCCGTCGCCCTCCTGCAACGTCGCGAAGCACAGCTTGCCGGTGTTGCGCGAGAACATCACGCGGCCGGCAACGCCCACGACGGTGCCGGTGGCGGTGTCGGGCTCGAGGTCGGGATACTCGGCGCGGATCTCCGCGAGCGTATGGGTGCGCGGGATCTCGACGGGATAGGCCTCCGAACCCTGTGCCAGGAGCCGTTCGCGCTTCTCGCGGCGAACCCGCATCTGCTCGGGGGTGTCGTCGGGCTGCTGAACGGTGGCATCACTCACGGGTAACCAGACTATCGGACACCCGAGGTCACTATTCCTGCAGATGCGCGCTTTCAGTGAGCGGTGACCCGCGCCACGTCCTGCGCGACGTGCTGGGCCTCGGCGACTGCGCCGATCAGGCGGGCCGCGCGGATGGCGTCGTAGCCTCCGACGAGGTGGGTGACCCGGCGCAGACCCTGCGCGTGCAGTTCAGTGACCACACCGTGCGAGCTCGCGCCGTCGGACGAGACGAGGATCCATTCGACGTCGCGGTCGACGGCGAGGGCGAGACGGCCCGGGCCGCTCGGATCGAGTCGCTCGGCGACGAGATCGGCGGAGATGGCCAGTGCACCGGGAAGTGTTCCCTGAGCGGCACGTTCGGCGTTCGATCGGATGTCGACGACGACGGCGCCGCGGGCGACCGCTGCGGACAGTTCGGTGGGGTACGTGCGCTCGACGGCGAGCCGGTGGAAGGCGACCGGAGCAATAGTGGCAACCGGAGCAGCGGTGGAAACAGAAGTGGCGGAAAGAAGCGCAGCGCGCATGAGAAAACTCCCAGGAATGTGTTATCGGTCGAGGCGGCGGTCAGCCTCGACAACACTCCTGGGTGCTCATGCAACGGATCACGAGGAACATTTTTACACAGAATGACGCTCAGCGGAACCCGCAGTTCCGCGTGCCGCTCGTCTCACCTGGTTCCGCTCGTACACCAGACGCAGTCCCTCGAGGGTCAGATCCGGCTCGTGGTGCTCGAGAGTGCGCGACTCCGGCATGATCAGCGGCGCACTGTCGCCGGTGCCGATGACGGCCACGTCGTCACCGTCGAAACCGGGCACCTCGGCGCAGATCCGCCGCACGATGCCGTCGACCATCCCGGCGAACCCGAAGACGGCTCCCGACTGCATGCACTCGACGGTGTTCTTTCCCAGAACACCTCGGGGACGGAGCAATTCGACCTTCCTCAGCGCCGCCGACCGCGACGCCAGCGCATCCATCGAGATCTCCACACCCGGAGCGATGGACCCGCCGAGGAACTCCCCCTTGCCCGACACGACGTCGACGCACGTGGAGGTCCCGAAATCCACGACGATGCACGGGGATCCGTAGAAGTGGTAGGCCGCCAGACTGTTGACGATGCGGTCGGCGCCGACCTCCTTCGGGTTGTCCACGAGCAGCGGCACTCCCGTGCGCACCCCCGGCTCCACCACCACGTGCGGCACCGACGACCAGTAGCGGTCGAGCATGACGCGCAGCTCACGTAGCACCGACGGCACGGTCGACAACGCCGCCACCCCGGTGACCTGCTCGGCGGATTCGCCGAGCAGACCGCGGAACAGCAGGGCGATCTCGTCGGCGGTCATCCTGGGGTCGGTACGGACGCGCCAGTCGCGCAGCAGCCGCGCGTGCGAGCCGCTGCCCGCGAACACCCCCAGGACGATATTGGTGTTGCGGACGTCGACGGTGAGGAGCACCTCTAGACCAGGGACGGGGAGTCGAGAGTCGACAGCATCCGCGGCGTGATCAGGCCCGAGCCCTCGGGAGCGTGGGCGGGATCGTTGCCGAGCTCGACCTGGCGGTTGTCGGCGTCGACGAACACCACGCGCGGGTCGTAGTCCTTGCACTCCTGCTCGTTCATCACGCCGTAGGCGATGAGGATGACGAGATCGCCGGGGCTGACGAGACGTGCTGCGGCACCGTTGATCCCGATGACGCCCGATCCACGCTCACCGGCGATGACGTACGTCTCGAGCCGGGCGCCGTTGTCGATGTCGACGATGCAGACCTGCTCGCCCTCGAGCAGATCCGCGGCGTCCATCAGATCCTGGTCGACGGTCACCGAACCGACATAATGCAGATCCGCGTGGGTGACGGTGGCGCGGTGGATCTTCGACTTCATCATGGTGCGGAACATGCTCGTCCTCGGTTTCTTTCTCGTTTCCGAATTCGATCGGTGGGTCAGCGGTTCGTCAGGTTGTCTTCGGCGTCGGGATCCACCGGACCGGTGGCTCGTTCGAGGAAGCTGGTGCCGACGGCGACCCCGACGTTGTCGATGAGGCGTGTGGAGCCGAGTCGTGCGGCGACGAGCAGTCGACCGTCGCCGCGTTCGGGTGCCGGCCCCAGATCGGCGCCGCGCACCTCGAGATAGTCCACCTCGATCTGCGGACTCTGCGCGAGCACGTCGCGTGCCGTGGACAAGATCGCCTCGGCTCCGCCCGCTGCGGCGTGTGCGCCGGCGACGAGCGCCGCAGACAGCGTGGTCGCGATCTCGCGCTGCTCGGGGTCGAGATAGCGGTTGCGGGAGGACAGCGCGAGCCCGTCCTGTTCGCGCACGGTGGGAACGCCGAGGATGCGGATGTCGAGATTCAGGTCGGCGACCATCTGACGGATCAGGGTGAGCTGCTGGTAGTCCTTCTCACCGAAGAACGCCGTGTTGGGACCGACGATGTTGAACAGCTTCGCGACGACCGTCAGCATGCCCGCGAAATGACCGGGACGCGCAGCACCTTCGAGCTCCGACCCGAGTGGACCCGGGTGGATCGTGGTGCGCGGGCCCTGCGGGTACATCGCCGAGACCGTCGGCACGAAGGCGAGTTCGACGCCCGCTTCGCGGAGCAGTTCGAAGTCGGCGTCGAGAGTACGCGGGTAGGCGTCGAGATCTTCGTTCTTCCCGAACTGCAGCGGGTTGACGAAGATCGACACGACCACGACGGCCCCGGTGAGCTTGGCCTGGCGCACGAGTTCGAGGTGACCGGTGTGCAGCGCACCCATCGTCGGTACGAGTGCGACGGTGCGGCCGACGCCGCGCAGAGCCCGGGTGACCTTGGTCAGGCCTGCGGGATCGTGGTGAACGGTCAGTTCACCTCGCACGTATCCGCGCTGTCCTGCTTCACTCACCGTATTCAGCTCCTTCGAGAATTGCCATCAGTTCCGGCTTCGACCCGGTCCGTTGCGCCGATCGCAGCGACAGCGCGCGGTACCCGGCGGCGATCAGCGGGTCGACGGCCTCGAGCGCACGCAGGTGCGCGGCCACGGCGTCGGCATCGCCGCGCGCGACCGGCCCGGTGAGGGCCGAGGGCCCGCGCCGCAGCACGTTGTCGAGCGCTGCGGAGAGCAACGGCTGCAACACCCGTTCGGCGACTCCACCGGGGGCGTCGTCGACGAGTTGCTGGCCGAGCAGTTCCTCCCCCTGCAGGGCGCTGCGCAGGGCCTCGACGGCGTCGGCGACCAGCGTGACCAGGTGGTTGCTGCCGTGCGCGAGCGCAGCGTGGTAGGTCATGCGCATGGACTCGGGGACGCGGACCGGCTCGCCGCCGATCTCGAGGACGAGGGACTGCGCGATGGCGTAGCCGATCTCGTCGGCGGCCGTGATGCCGAAGCACGCGGAGGAGAGCCGGTCGATGTCCTCGTCGTGGCCGGTGAAGGTCATCGCGGGATGGATCGCGAGCGGCACGGCGCCCTGCTCGGTCAGCGGCTCGAGGATCGCGGTGCCGTGAGCACCGGAGACGTGGACGACGATCGTGCCGGCGGCGACCGAACCGGTGGCTGCGAGGCCCTTGACCAGGGACGACAGTTCGGTGTCGGGAACGGCGAGAAGAAGGAGATTGCAGCGGCCGGCAACCTCGTCGACCGGCAGGATCTGCGAATCCGGCAGGCGCGTGGCGGCACGGTGCCGCGAGACGTCGGAGACGGCCGAGCAGGCCACGACGACATGACCAACGCGTTCGAAAGCTGCGCCGAGTGCAGTGCCGACCCGTCCGGCGGACACGATTCCTACCGACAGGCGCGCAGGCGCGGGTGCGTTGGTGATCCCGAAGGAATTCACGGGAGTCCTCTCGTTCGTTCCAGTCCCGCTCAGCGGGTACCGGACGTTCCGCTCGACAATAGCGCGCGTTTTCCGAGGCTCGCCACGGTCGGGCCGAGTGATCTGCGCCTCATCGTCCGAGGTGGGGCGGGTGCGACCTGCCGCGCGATCGCCCCGCGATCAGCGCTCGGCCGACAACGACGCGAGGATCTCCGCGACCGTCCGGCCCTCACCGTCGGCGCGACGGCGCCGGGAGCGACGTCCGGACGATTCGTGGTCGTCCTCGTCGTCCTCCTGGGTCGTTTCCGCAGCTCCATCGGCCTTCGCGGCGGTGTCCTTCCCCTCCGCGGGGTCATCGCCCTTCGTCTTCGCTCCGGCCCCGTCTGCGTCCGTTTGCGGGTCGGGATCGGATCCGGGCTCGTGCTTGCCGGGCTTCTGCGGCTCCGGCTTCCCGTCCGCCGCCTTCTCGGCGCTCGCGACCTTCGCGTCCCCGGTCTTCGCGTCCCCGGTCTTCGGGTCCCCCGTCTTCGAGTCCCCGGTCTTCGAGTCCCCGGTCTTCGGGTCCCCCGTCTTCGTGTCTCCGACCTTCTGATCCTCGACTTCCGCGTCCTCGATCTCGGCGTCCTCGACGTCCGGTCCTGCGGCCGCTTTTCCAGCCGTCGCCTTCTCGACCGTGACCTTCCCGGTAGCGGACTTCCCCGTCGCAGAATCAACCTTCGCCTGTTTCTCGGCACGCGGTTCTTCGACATCACCCTTCGCGGACGTCTTCTCCGACGCCTCCGCCGCCCGCATGGCCGCCTCGACCGACTCGGTCTCCGCGGTGACCGGCTCGTCGTCGGGAGAGGCGAAGGCCGGTCCCGACGGACGCGGAGCGGACACCCGCGCCGCCTCGCTCAGTCCACGCAGCTTCTCCGCCTGGCCCTCGAGGGCGACGACATCGTCGGGGAGCCGGCCGTCGAACAACATCTCGAGCGTGCGGCGCAGGGTGGCCAGCTCGGTGCGCAGGGCCGCCATCTCCCCGGCGTCGAGCTTCAGATCGGCACGGACCTTCTCCTCGACGGTCAGCTCGTACTCGCGCCGCGCCGCGATCTCCCGTTGCAACTGCAGTTCGTAGACCGTCTTCAGGTCGTCGGCCTTCGCCCGATCGAGCGCCGATTCCCGGCGGTACTTGTTCATCGCGATGGCTCCGACAGTGGCAGCCCACAGGGCGACGACCACCGCGACACGCAGCAATTGCACGCTCTCACTGAAGAGCAACAGCAGCGAGGCGATCATCGCCAGAGCGAGCAGACCGGCCACGATCATCGAGCCGGTACTGCGCCACGGACGGCGATTCCTGTCTGGTCGCGCCGAGGTTGCCATGACCATCAGGGTACTTGGGTGGGTCCTCGGATCGGAGCCGGACGACACGCCCTTCCCCACCCCGAAATCCGATGTCAGAGCGCCGGTTCGTTCGGTTCGTCGGGTTCTTCCGGTGTCCGGCAACAGTATTCGAGCCACAACGCGGCCGCCGCCAGCGCTATGCCGGCGAGGGCTCCGACGAGCACCCCCGACGTGTCGTCGGTGGCGGCCTGCACGACGCCGCGTTGCGGTACGAGATACAGCAGGAAACCGGCCCACACTCCGGCGCTCGCGGCACCCACCAGTGCGGACGCCTTGGCGAGCGCGACCGCGCGGGCGGCGGTGATGGGATGCAACCTGCCGGGGCCCTCACCGATCTCGTGCTTGCCGACCCGCGACCGGATCATGAACGCCAGGATCACCTCGATGACCGCGACGGGATACAGCGAGGCTCCCGCGTAGACGGGGATGGGCGGCAGCGAACCGTACATTGTGCGGACGAGCAACCACGCGACGATCGCTGCCAGCACGGCCAGCGCCAGCAGATCTCGGATCCGGGTCTGTTTCAGCACTCGGCGTGTCCCTGGGTCTTCGGCCCGGCCAGCGTCAGGTCGGTGCGGTGCACACCTTCCCGTTCGGCGGCGTCGAGTTCGTCTAGCCAGTCGCCGATGCCCAGCCGCCGGCCCTCGGCGGTGAGCACGGCCTCGGGTTCGACGTCGAGCCACGGGACGAGCACGAACGCCCGCTGGTGTGCGCGCGGGTGCGGCAGGATCAGTTCCCGATCGTCGCTGCGCACCTCACCCTCGCCGCTGACGCAGGTCACGACGTCGACGTCGAGGCTGCGCGGACCCCAGCGCTGGATCCGGACGCGTTCGGCGGCCTCCTCGAGTTCCTGGCCGAACCGCAGCCAGTCGCGCGGACCGAAGGCGGCATCCTCCGCGACGACGACCGCGTTCAGGAAATCCTCCTGTTCGACGCCGCCCCACGGTGCCGTCGAGTACACCGCCGAGACGGCGACGGCCCGCTCGCCCAATGCGTCGACGACCGACCGCAGGTGCGCGAGCCGGTCGCCGATGTTCGATCCGATGGACAGCACGGCACGACTCATCAGGCGCTCCCCGTCACATCGCTGCGGGAGCGGTCGATCACCACGGCGACGTCGCCGAAGGTCAGCGGGATCGGCGCCGACGGCTTGTGGAGCGTGACCTCCACCCGGGCGACACGCGGGTCGGTGAGCACCTCGTCGGCGATCTCCCCCGCGACCGTCTCGATGAGATCGCGGCCCGGACCGGCGATGATCGCCGCGGCTCGCTCGGCGAGTTCGCCGTAGTGCAGCGTGTCGGCCAGCTCGTCGGATGCCGCGGCCGGCGCGAGATCGAGCCACACGACGATGTCGACGACGAAGTCCTGACCGTCCCGCTTCTCGTGCTCGAAGACGCCGTGGTTGCCGCGGACCGTCAGTCCCCGTAGTTCGATGCGGTCGCTCACGCGTGCACTCCTTCCGCGCTGCCGCGCTGCCAGGCACGCACCACCGCGAGCGCGTCGCGGGATGCCTGCACGTCGTGGACGCGTACGCCCCATGCGCCGTGTGTGGCGGCGAGCGCCGAGACGACGGCCGTGGCGACCTCACGACCCGAGGGCGGGCGGACCGTGCCGTCGGGCGCCGCGAGCAGCGATCCGAGGAATCGCTTCCGGGACGCCCCGATGAGCACCGGGAAACCCAGTTCGGTGAGTTCGGGCAGGCGCTGCAGCAACTGCCAGTTGTGGTCGGGTTCCTTCACGAAACCCAAACCGGGATCGAGCACGATCTTGTCGGAGTCCACGCCTGCGGCCACCGCGATGTCGACCTGCGTGAGCAGCTCGTCGCGGACCTCGCGGACGACGTCCTCGTAGTGCGTCGAACCGCCCGCGTGGACGAACTCGCCGAGGGGACGCCAGTGCATGAGGATCCACGGCACCCCTGCCTCGGCGACCACCGCGGCCATGTCGGCGTCGGCGCGCCCACCCGAGACGTCGTTGATCATGGTCACCCCGGCCTCCACGGCCGCCTCGGCGACCGAGGCGCGCATCGTGTCGACGCTCGTGGGGATGCCTGCCTCCGCCAGAGCGGCGATGACCGGCGCCACGCGGGACGCCTCGACCTCCGGGTCGACGCGCACGGCCCCGGGCCGGGTGGACTCGCCTCCCACGTCGACGATGTCGACGCCGAGCTCGCGCAGCTCGAAGCCGCGGGCTATCGCGGTCTCGCAGTCCAGATATCGACCGCCGTCGGAGAAGGAATCACTGGTGACGTTCAGTACGCCCATCACGACAGGCCACTGTTCGGCGGGGAAGACGGTCACCGGCGCAGGATCAGGTCCAGGGCCTCGGCACGCGACGCCGAACTGGTCTGGAACAGCCCGCGCACGGCGGAGGTGGTGGTGCTGGCACCGGGCTTGCGGATGCCGCGCATCGCCATGCACAGGTGCTCCGCCTCGACCACGACGATCACGCCGCGCGGCTGCAGCTTGCGCATCATGGCGTCGGCGATCTGGCGGGTGAGGCGTTCCTGGACCTGCGGACGCTTGGCGTAGAGGTCGACGACACGCGCCAGCTTCGACAGACCCGTGACGCGGCCCGTGGGGCCCGGGATGTATCCGACGTGGGCGACGCCGTGGAACGACACGAGGTGATGTTCGCACGTCGAGTACATCGGGATGTCTCGCACGAGGACGAGTTCCTGATGACCTTCGTCGAAGGTCGTGTCGAGGACCTCGTCCGGGTCGGTGAACAGTCCCCCGAACACCTCGCGGTAGGCACGGGCCACCCGGGCGGGAGTGTCGCGCAGGCCCTCGCGGTCCGGATCCTCACCCACCGCGATCAGCAGTTCACGCACGGCCGCTTCGGCTCGGGCCTGGTCGAACGTACGACCCGCGTCCACGCTCAATTCGTGGGTCGTCACATCCTCCGGGTCGGAACCCGTATCCGACTTCAGGTGGTTCACCGACACCCGCTCGCCCTCCACTCTTCGCTCACTCGTCTCCATCGGAACCGACGGCCCCGATGCGCGCCCCGTACCGACTCACCGACACGGATCAGTGCCGGCCGGCCGGGCCTTCCCACCGCTGTGTGGGAGGGGGTTCGGGAGCGCCGTAACCATCGCGCGGTTGCGAGTCTCCCACGTGGTTCTCACCACGGTGCGCATCTGCCGCACCGTCTTGGCCGGAGTCCGACGGACGGTCGGCGTCCTGCGGCTCCTGCGGACGCCCGAAACTCTGCGTTTCCTGGGCCTGTTGTCCGTAGCTGGGCTGTCCGTAGCTCTGGGGGTTCTGCCCCTGATGGCCCTGCAGATATCCGTATCCCTGAGGCTGTCCGGGGCCCTGCGGCCCGTGACCCTGCTGTTCCTGCGGGGTCTGCTCGCGCGGCGGCCAGCCGGGAGCCGACCATCCGGCGGGAGCACCGTAGTCCGGACGCGTCGCGTGCCGCGGACCACCCGGATACGGAGCCGTCGGCTGGAAGCCCGGAAGCGGCTCGGAGGCCGGGACCGGCTGCGACTGCTGTTGGGGTTGCGGCTGCTGTTGGGGCTGGGGCTGCTGTTGGGGCTGCGACTGCTGTTGGGGCTGGGGGTAGCCGTTCGCCGGCTGGTACTGCGGCTGCGCGCCGGGCTGGTAGCCGGCGGGAGCGGGCGCCTCGCCCTGGCCCGGATACTGCGGGTGCTGATGCGCCGGCTTCGTCAGCGACGGCGGTTCCGGCGGCCACGGCTCGCCACGCTCGGCCGCGAGCTCGGCGGGCGTCTTGATCGGCGGCTTGTCGGACGGGACCCGATCACCGAAATCGTTGAAGGTCGTGATCCGCGGACGCTTCTTCACGTCGGCCAGGATCCGGTCGAGATCCTTGCGGGTCAGCGTCTCGTGCTCGAGCAGCTCGCCCGCCAACACGTCGAGGGCGTCGCGGTACTCGTTGAGGATCGCCCACGCCTCGGTGTGCGCGGCCTCGATGAGGTTGCGGACCTCCTCGTCGATCTCGCGTGCCACTTCGTGCGAGTAGTCGGACTGCACGCCCATCGACCGGCCGAGGAAGGGGTCGCCCTGCTCCTGGCCGTAGCGGACGGCGCCGAGCTTCGCGCTCATGCCGTATTCGGTGACCATCGCGCGCGCGATCTTCGTGGCCTGGTCGATGTCGGACGAGGCGCCGGTGGTGGGCTCGCGGAAGACGAGTTCCTCCGCGGCACGACCGCCCATCGCCATGACGAGGCGCGCGATCATCTCCGAACGCGTCATCAGGCCCTTGTCGTCCTCGGGCACCGTCATCGCGTGACCGCCGGTGCGGCCGCGGGCGAGGATGGTGACCTTGTAAACCGGCTCGATGTCGGGCATCGCCCACGCGGCGAGGGTGTGACCACCCTCGTGGTAGGCCGTGATCTTCTTCTCGTGCTCGCTGATGATGCGGCTCTTGCGGCGGGGACCGCCGATGACACGGTCGACCGATTCCTCGAGGATCGCCTCGGTGATCACCGTGCCGTTCTCACGGGCGGTAAGCAGCGCGGCCTCGTTGACGACGTTCGCGAGGTCGGCACCGGACATGCCCACCGTGCGCTTGGCGAGCGCACCGAGATCCGCGTTGGGATCGATCGGCTTGCCCTTCGAGTGCACGGCGAGGATCGCCCGGCGACCGGCGAGGTCGGGGTTCGTCACCGGGATCTGACGGTCGAAACGGCCGGGACGCAGCAGTGCCGGGTCGAGGATGTCGGGGCGGTTCGTCGCGGCCATCACGATGATGCCGGAGCGGTCGCCGAAGCCGTCCATCTCGACGAGCAGCTGGTTGAGTGTCTGCTCACGCTCGTCGTGACCACCGCCGAGGCCGGCGCCGCGCTGGCGGCCGACCGCGTCGATCTCATCGACGAAGATGATGCAGGGAGCGCTCTGCTTGGCCTGCTCGAACAGATCGCGCACGCGGGAGGCGCCGACACCGACGAACATCTCGACGAAGTCCGAACCGGAGATCGTGAAGAACGGGACGCCCGCCTCGCCGGCGACGGCACGCGCGAGGAGGGTCTTACCGGTGCCGGGAGGACCGTAGAGCAGTACGCCCTTGGGGATCTTCGCGCCGAGCGCCTGGTAGCGCGCCGGGTTCTGCAGGAAGTCCTTGATCTCGTAGAGCTCCTCGACGGCCTCGTTGGCGCCGGCGACATCGGCGAAGGTCGTCTTGGGCATGTCCTTCGACAGCTGCTTGGCCTTCGACTTGCCGAAGCCCATCATGCCGCCGCGACCACCGCCCTGCATGCGGCTCATCACGAAGAAGAACACGCCGAGCAGGATGATCATCGGCAGGACGAAGATGAGGATCGAGGTCAGCCAGCTCTCCTGGGTGACGCTCGTGTCGTACTTCTGCGCGCCCGACGCGGCGACCAGGTCGAAGATCTGTTCGGAGGCCGACGCGGGGTACTTCGCGATGATCTCGGTGCTGCCCTCGGTCGCGTCGTTGCCGTTCTCGAGCCACAGACGCACCTGCTGTTCGCGGTCGTCGATGCGGGCTTCGCTGACGTTCTGCGATTCGAGTTGGGACACCGCGACGGACGTGTCCACCTGGGTGAAACCGCGCGTGTCGTCGCCGAAGTAACTGAAGGCGTAGATCACCAGCAGAATGCCGGCGACGATCGCCAGATTACGGAACACTGTCTTGCGGTTCATACAGGTTCGGCCCGAGCGGCCGGTCCTTTCGATCGAGTTCGTCGGGGTCTCGCAGTCGCGGCGCTTCGCGCCCGGGGTGGCCGCACGCCGCGACGGTCACTGACCAGGCAACGCAAGGTTACCGCGTAGCAACGAGCGGTCGCCCCGGCACCGGCCGGAGCCGACACCGGGAATACGTCGTAATCGACAACGATCGGGACGGAACCGGAGTTCCCCGGGCCGGGGACCTCACGACGCGGCTCGACCGGAGGTCAGCTGCTGTAGACCTTGGGATCCAGCGTGCCGATGTAGGGCAGGTCGCGGTAGCGCTCGTCGTAGTCGAGTCCGTAGCCGACGACGAACTCGTCCGGGATGTCGAATCCGACGTCCTTGACCTCGACGTCGATCTTCACGGCCTCTGGCTTGCGGAGCAGCGTGACGACCTCGAGCGACGCGGGGTTGCGCGTCGAGAGGTTCTTGAGCAGCCACGACAGCGTCAGACCCGAGTCGATGATGTCCTCGACGATGAGGACGTTGCGACCGGCGATGTCCTTGTCGAGGTCCTTGAGGATGCGCACGACACCCGAGGACGAGGTCGACGACCCGTACGAACTGACGGCCATGAACTCCATCTGCGTCGGGATCGGCAGAGCGCGCGCGAAGTCGGTCATGAAGAAGATGGCGCCCTTGAGCACCCCGATGAGCAGCAGATCGCCTTCCGGCGCACCCACCGGGTAACGCTCGGCGACCGACTGCGCCAGTTCTGCGGTCCGCTCCTTGATCTGTTCTTCGGAGATCAGCACCGACGCTATGTCGTTCTCGTACACCGGGGTCCTTCCCTACCTTCTGCTGCCGGTCGCCCGGACCTTCGCCCGGTCGACGTACTCCACGGCAAGCGTGCCACGCCGACGCGACACCACCAACCTCGTCCCCGTCCGCGGGCCCCGTCCGACAGCGACCGGGCCCTGTCCGCGCCACGCCGCTACTAGATCGTCGACCGTCCGCAGCATCGTCTCGTTCGGCGTGACGGTGTGATCGATCAGCCACGATCGGAGGGCTCTGCGTCGTACTGCGGCGGGAGCCGCCGCGAGAGTGTCGGTGTCGAGCAGGTCGTCCTCGCGCCGCGCTGTCGCGAGCAGGTCGCCGGCCCAGACATCGAGGGCGTGGCCGTCGTCCTGCAGTTGCCCGGCCGTGCGCGCGAGGGCTTCGGCGACGCCCCCACCGAGCACGTCCTCGAGCAGCGGCAGTACCTCACGGCGCAGACGCACGCGCGTGAACCGGTCGTCGGTGTTGTGCGGATCCTCGTACGGGCGGTAGCCGAGTTCGTCGCACGCCCGGCGGGTCGTGTCGCGGCGCACGCCGAGCAGCGGCCGGCCCCACGGCGGGTCGAAGGGTGCCATCCCGCGGATCGAACGCAGCCCCGATCCGCGGCCGAGACCGAGCAGCACCGTCTCGGCCTGGTCGTCGAGGGTGTGCCCGAGCAACACGGTCCGGTCGTCGCGGTTCTCGTCGAGCGCCCGGTAGCGGGCCGCGCGCGCGGCGGCCTCGAGGCCTCCCCCACCGGTGACGTCCACACCGACCACCATGACGGTCGCGCAGCCGCGGGCCCGGGCGAACTCCGCGGCCCGCGCGGCGACGACCTCGGAACCGGACTGGAGGCGATGATCGACGACGACGGCGTGCACCGCCTCGGTCTCCGCGACGGCGGCGGCGGTCAGGGCGGCGGAATCGGCCCCGCCCGACAACGCGACGGTCACCGCGTCGGCCGGGTGCGCGCCCAGCCAGGCCCGCACGGCGAGGCGCACCTCGTGGATCGCCGGGGCTTCGGGCAGCAGCGGACGATCGTTGGACGGTGAAGCCACGATCAGCTCAGCACCCGCGCGATCCACGCATCGGGATGGTCGATCTCCGTCAGGGTGGGCAGGGCGTCCGGACCGGACCACACGGCGTTGAAGTCGTCCGTGCCGACCTTCGCGACGACGGCGTCGACGAACTTCTTGCCGTGCACGTACTGGGCCATCTTGGCGTCCATGCCGAGGACGAGCCGGATGAGGCGATGCACCGGGCTGCTGTTGCGGTGCCGCCGGTTGTCGAACGCCCGCCGGATCCGCGCGACCGACGGGACCACGGCCGGGCCGACACCGTCCATTACATGATCGGCGTGGCCTTCGAGCAGCGTTCCGAGCGCGAGGATCCGATCGAACGACTCGCGCTGAGACTGTGCCTGCAGCGCCCGCACGACACCGAGCATGCCCCGCTCCGACATCGCCTTGTCGCCGGGAGTGCGCAGGTCCTTCACCGCCGACACCACGCGGGTCGCGACGTCGCCCATCGGTTCGTCGACCGCGGTGGCGAGGTCGGCGGCGGCCTCGCGCATCAGCTCGGCCATCCACGGTGCCTGTGCGAACTGCACGCGGTGGGTCACCTCGTGCAGGCACACCCACAGCCGGAAGTCGGCGGGCGGCACCTTCAGGGCGCGTTCGACCGCGACGACGTTGGGCGCGACGAGCAGCAGCGAACGAGAGAACGGGTCGTACTGTCCGAGCACCGCGGACGACAGGTAGGCGAGCATCGCGCCGGCCTGCGCGCCCGCCGGTTTGCCCATCCAGCGGAGGGAGGAGCCGGCCGGATCCTCGCCCGAGGTCGCGGTGAGGTCGGCCATCGACGCCGCGGCCGCACGTACCCAGCCCGGCCGGTCGACGACCTGCGCGGGCGGCGGCTCGGTTCCGTCGTCGAGACGCGTGTGCTCGCGCACCGGTCCCTCGGCGCGCGCGGCGGCCGAGAACAACTCGTCCTGCACCGCATCGCGGGTGTACCGCGACATCGCGGGTTCGGAGCGGGTGAGGCGCACGCCGACCCCGGCCGCGAACGACCAGTCGATCGCGTCGCCGAGTGCCCGCTCCTTGCCGGTCATCGGCAACCGCACTCACGCAGTACCGACGCCACGGCGTCGAGGGCGGGCCGAGCCTCGCTCGGGGACCGGCCGTTGGACAGCAGAGCGAACGACAGCACGCGGCCGTCGGAGTCGACGGTGTATCCCGTGAGTCCGTTGACCTCGGTCAGAGTGCCGGTCTTCGCCCGCACCCATCCGGCTCCGGCACGGGTCGTGGTGCCGTAGCGGTCGGCGAGCGTGCCGGTCGCTCCGGCGACGGGAAGATAGTCGAGCATGGGCCGCAGCTCCGTCCTGTTCGGTCCGGCCGCCTCGGAGATCACGCGATCGAGCGTACGAGCAGGGATCCGGTTCTCGACCGAGAGCCCGCTGACGTCGCGCAACGTCACACCGGTGACGTCCAGACCCGCTTGCTGCAGGGTACCGGTCACCGCCTTCGTCGTGCCCTCGAACGAGTGCTCGTTGCCCGTCGCGACGGCGACCTCCCGTCCGATGGTCTCCGCGAGGACGTTGTCGGATCGGCGCAGCATCTGACCGAGACGCACAGTGAGTGGCGCCGACTGGACCGACGCCATGGGCGCCGCACCGGGTGAGGCGGATCCGAGCGCTACCCGCGCGGGGTCGGCACCGAGCGCCGTCGCCAGTGCACGACCGGCGTCCAGGGCGGGCGTAGCGCTGCGAGGCGATTCGTCCTCGAGTGGGTTCGACCGGGCGCCGTCGAGCATCACCGGTTCGATGGGTGCGACGTAACCGTCGCCGACGTCCTGGGGAAACCAGCCCGGCGCGAGCGGATCCCCGCTGTACAGACTCGTGTCGACGAGGACCGTCTCGACCGTCGTGCCGCTGCGCCGGATCTGTTCGGCGAGGTCGGCGATGCGGGGACCACCGGGGTAGAAGCTCTCCTCGCCGGGCGGCATCGCCGAGAGGGTGGGGTCGCCACCCGCGATGAGGACGATCTCCCCCGGCTTCGAACCCTCGACGACACGCGTGGTGATCCGATGATCGGAGGGCAGCACGAGCATGGCGGCCGCGGCGGTGAGGATCTTCGTGGTGGAGGCCGGGATCAGCGCGCGATCGGCGTCCTTCGACCACAGCACCGTGCCGGTCGTGGGGTCGGTGATCGACCCGGCGAAGTCACCGAGGCCGGGATTGTTCACCGCCTGGTCGAGTGCCGCCGCCAGCGAGGTCGGGTCGGGCGTCGGAGCGTCGGGCGAGACCGCGGCGACCGCGGGGGTCGCGATCACCGGTGCCGGTGCGGGGAGCACGACCGCGCCGGCGGACGCCCGCACGTCGTAGATCGCGAAGGCTCCGCCCACGACGAGAGCGAGGAAACCCGCTCCCCAGATCCCGAAGAGGATCTTCATGTTCCGTCGTCGCCTGGTTGCCAGTGAACCCTGCTTCTTGTTGCCGCCCTGCCCCGTCAACACGCCTCCGCTGCATCCTGCACACACTGGTCGACCAGCTACCCGCACTTCCCGCTGCCGGCCGCACACTGCTGTGACGCACTCGGGGCCCCGGTACCTGCACCTCCAGCCTAGCGCCGCGACCGTTATCCTCTCTGCGGACCATCACCGCAGATACGGATGTCGTATCCGCCGGAAAAACACCGACGAAGTGAGGCAAGGCGTGGAGTTCGAGGTCACCATCGAGATCCCCAAGGGACAGCGGAACAAGTACGAGGTCGATCACGAGACCGGACGCGTCAAGCTCGATCGTTACCTGTACACCTCGTTCGGCTACCCGGCCGACTACGGCTACATCGAGAACACCCTCGGTGAGGACGGCGATCCGCTCGACTGCATGGTCCTGCTGCCCGAGTCGGTCTTCCCCGGCGTGATCGTCGAGGCCCGCCCCGTCGGCATGTTCAAGATGGTCGACGAGGCCGGTGGCGACGACAAGATCCTGGCCGTCCCGGCCGGCGACCCGCGGTGGGATCACGTCCAGGACATCAGCGACGTCTCGCAGTTCGAGCTCGACGCCATCAAGCACTTCTTCGTGCACTACAAGGATCTCGAGCCGGGCAAGCACGTCGAGGCCGCTGACTGGGTCGGTCGCGCCGAGGCCGAGGCCGAGGTGACCGCGTCGGTCGAGCGCCTGAAGAACAACGGCGGGCACTGACACCGAGCCTGTACAACGCGGATCCCCCGGACGATGCGATCGTCCGGGGGATCCGTCGTCTGCGGGGTCTATTCGCCCTTGAACTGCGGCGGGCGCTTCTCGAAGACGGCGGTGATCGCCTCGGTGAGGTCCTCCGACGGCAGGAACGCCGCGTTCCACGCCGCGACGTAGCGGAGGCTGTCGTCGACCTGCGGCGAGCGCGTGTGGTCGAGGACGTTCTTGATGCCCTGGACGACGAGCGGCGGGTTGGCGGCGATCTCCGCGGCGGTCGCGTGAGCGGCGGCCAGCACTGCATCGGCGTCGTCGTGGACGTCGTTGACGAGACCGATCTTCTCGGCGCGGGCGGCGTCGATGTCCTTGCCCGTGAGCGCGAGCTCGCGGACGTGACCGTCGCCGATGATGAGCGGGAGCCGGGCGAGGGTGCCGACGTCGGCGACCATTCCGACCTTGACCTCGCGGACGCTGAACTTCGCGTCGGCGCTCGCGTAGCGGATGTCGGCGGCGGAGATGAGGTCGACCGCTCCGCCGATGCACCAGCCCTGGACCGCGGCGACGACCGGCTTGCGGCAGTCGGCGACGGCCGTGATGGCCGCCTGCATGTTCTTGATCAACGTGTGGAAGTCCGTGCGCGGCTTCGCGAGCGCCTTGCCGGAGACGACGGCGCCGAGGCTGCCGCCCATGGCGACGAGGTCGAGGCCGTAGGAGAAGTTCCGGCCGGAACCGGCGAGGACGACGGCGCGGACTTCGGGGTCGGCGTCGAGCTCACCGAACAGGACGGGCAATTCCGCCCAGAAGTCGGGGCCCATGGCGTTGCCCTTGCCGGGGCCGATGAGCGTGACCTGTGCGACGTGATCCTTGCGTTCGACGGTGAACGCTTTCCAAGGCGAAAGATCGGACATTGTGTGTTCGGCGGCTCTCGGCCCTCACAAGGGTGAGAACCGCCGTCCTCCTTCCAGGGTCGGGCTTGTGATGGTGACGACGGAATCTGTCGGTGGGCGTCGATAGCGTGCCCGGGCATGGGGGTCGAGGTTGTGCGTTACAACTTCCGGTTGCGTGCGGGCAGCAACGCCGAACGCGCGCTGCTCGACGAATGGCATCGCTGCAGGTTCCTGTGGAACGAAGCCGTGCACCTCCAGAAGACGGGCGCACGACCCACTTCCGGGAAGCTGAGCAAACAGCTGACCGAGACGCGCAGACGATCGGCGTGGTTGCGGGCCGGCTCCCAGGTCGCTCAACAACAGACGTTGCGGACCTACGCTCGTGCGCTCGACTCGTCGTTCGCGGTGAAAGGACGCAACCGCCCGAAGTTCAAGTCCCGGAAGGAAACGTCGCCGACTCTCGAGTACACCCGTCGCAGCTTCCGGATCCAGGAAGGCCGATTGCGCTTGCCGAAGGGCGTCACAATTCCGGTGGTGTGGTCGCGGAAACTGCCATCCGAACCGTCGAGTGTGCGCATCACCCGCGACTCGGTCGGAGATTGGTACGCGTCGTTCGTCGTCACCCGCAGCACCGAACCTCCGGCTCCGGCGCCGCCTGGTTCGGCGATCGGTGTCGATTGGGGAGTGACCCACACGGCGACCACCACCGACGAGCGGTTCGACCTGCCGCACCGGGGTCATCGCAAGCGTTGCGCGGCGGAGCTGGCGAAGGCGCAACGAACCATGGCTCGCCGACGCAGACCCAAGGGAAGCCGACCGTCCAACGGATACCGGCGAGCCCGCAAACGTGCGTCGCAGGTGCAGAAGAAGGCCGCTCGGCGGAACCAGCACGAGGCACGGATGTGGGCGCGCGGGGTGGTCGCACACCACGCACTGATCGCCGTGGAGGATTTCCGCCCCCAGTTCCTCGCCCGATCCACGATGGCGAGGAAAGCGGCGGACGCCGCGATCGGCGCTGCGAAGCGCGAACTCGTCGAGCAGGGCACGCGGGCCGGCCGGAAGGTGGTGCTGGTACGGCCCGCATACACGTCGATGACGTGTTCGAGATGTTTCGCGAGAGCCAAGCAACGCCTCGAACTCGGCGAACGAACCTTCCGATGCTCGGCCTGCGACTACAGCGCATGCCGGGACCGGAACGCTGCCAGAGTGATTCTGGCTGTAGCGGAGCGTGGCCACACCGGTGTCGACGACGTCAGACAGGCGGATCACCTCCTGGGTGGTTCGGTTGCGGTCCGAGCCGGGGATCTCCTGCCTTCTGGCAGGAGAGGCGTTAATACCGAAGGGTAACTTGTTTACGTACGGACTGTATCGAGCCACCCCACGACACGACACGACGACGACGCGTCCTCGGAACCGCGCCCATCCGGCGGCGATTTTCCTACTCTTGATCCATGACCAGGTCGCTGCATCCGAATGCCCACCGCGTCTCGGACACGCTCATCGCCCGCGGCCATCACGGTCTGATCGTCCAGCAGCCGGAGACCGTGCACACCGCTGAGCAGGCCGCCGCCGCGGTCGGTGTCGAGGTGGGCGCGATCGTGAAGTCGCTCGTCTTCCTGCTCGATGACGACCCGATCCTGCTGTTGGTGTCCGGGGCGCATCGCGTGTCGGTCGAGCGGACCGGCGACCGGCTCGGCGGCGAACTCGTGCCGGCCTCCTCCGACCTGGTCACGGAGGTCACCGGCCAGCCGCTCGGTGGCGTCGCACCGCTCGGTCATCCCACGAACCTGCCCACCTACATCGACCGTGCGCTGCAGCTCCACCCGGATCTGTGGGCGTCGGGTGGATGCCCGAACACACTGTTCCGGACCGTCTATTCGGAGCTCATGCGCATCACCGCGGCGATCGACGTCGACGTGGACTGAGACCGTCCACCTACCGGTACACCGGCATCTCCATCCGGGTACACTTTCCGTCGTGACAGTCCGAGCGTGGAGCCGCAGGCATGTCGACCTGTGTCATACCCGCTCGTGCCTCTGTGCGTTCTGAGATCCGCACCATCCCTTCCTCTTTTCCGGCGCCGCACTGCTGCGGGTAGTTGCCTGCCCGGCGCCGTTCACCTTCCGACCAGCGGAGCCCTTCCATGACCACGTCCTCCATCGAGAACCCGGCCGGCAGCTCGGTCGATTCCCCCGAACTCGTTCTCATCGTGCAGATCTCGGACACGAACGCCGGGTCGGCGGGCGATCTCGCCGCCCTCGCCGATGCTCTGCGGGAGACCGCGCTCGATCTGCTCCCGGGTGCGCGCACCCACACTCTTCTCAGCCCCGGCCCGACCCCTCTGGTCATCGATCTGCCGGCCCGGGGGCTGGTGCTCGACAATCAGCGGGTCGAGTTGAGTCACAGCGAATTCGAGATCCTCGCGCACCTGGTGCGTCGGCCCCGCGTCGTGGTGTCCCGCGCGGCATTGAGGCCGCTCGGCGCCGGATACTCGGAGAACGACGACTTCGACACCGACCGCGGCAACCGCAGTGTCGACGTCCATGTCTCCCGGATCCGTTCCAAGCTGGGACGTTTCGGCAACATCATCACCACTGTCCGCAGGTCGGGCTACCGGTTCGATCCCGATCCGCGCGTACACGTCGTCGAATCACTCGACCGCCGTACGGCGTGAACGCATGCGAAGGAGGGGCAGGAGTCGAAACTCCTGCCCCTCCTTCGCAATACCGATGCGTGTCAGGAAGCGCGCACGGATGTCCGAGCGCCCTCACCGAACCGGCGCAGGACCTCGACGACGGTCGGCGAGACCTCGACGAGGCCGCGCGACTCCAGCCACGGCAGCGTTCCGTCGACGAGATGCTCGACGGTGAACGGCGCGGCGAACGGGATCAGCGTGACGCCGTCGGCGACCTGCACGGCATGGATGTCCGCGATCAGCCCGGCGAGACCGTGCGGCGTTCCGACATAGGACAGCGTGCCGGCCTCCCCGCGAGTCGATTCCGGGCGGGTGCGCCGGGTGCGGGCGGTGCGGGCATCGGAGGCGAGGACGATCTCGACGTCGACGAGCACCGTGACCGAATCGGGATCGCGGCCCTCCTCGGCGGCCTCTGCGCGGATGCGGTCGCGCAGTTTCCCGGCTTCACGCAGGTCGGCGGCACGCACCCGCACGACGTTGGATACATCGGCGCTGAGGTCGAGCGGCGGGTCGCCGACACGTCCCAGGGTCAGGTCGGCCCAGTAGTCGGGCCCGGAGTAACCGGTGAGTTCGACGGCGACGCGCAACGGCCGGATCGCGGCGGACTCGACGACGGCCGGGTCTGCGGATACAGGGGTGACGGTGGATGCGACGGACATGGGATACCTCTCGGTACGGGCCGCGGAGCGGCACGGAGGGATCGGCCTGTGGGCCGGAAGACTGTGAGGGAGAAGACCTTCAGTCCGGACAGATTCCCGATGCCGTACGGCAGAGGTCGACATGGCGACGGCACCAGCGTGCCGCAGCGATCGTCCTCGCCCGTCCCATGCGAATTACCCTACTGATCCTATGGGGAATTGTCGACCGTTAGACGCACGGAGATGCGTCGCCGTCGGTCGCTCCGAGGCCGGGACGCGTCTCCGGCGAGGGGTTCCACACGCCGGCGGTCTTCGCGTGCACCCACGTCGGCCCGTTCTCGACCAGCAACCGGAGCGCTCCGAGGAGCCGCTCGACATCGTCGGACGAGCTGCCGAGTCCGAGCGACGCCCGGACGGCTCCGCCGGCACGACCGACCCGCGCGAGCAGCGGGTGGGCGCAGAAGCGTCCGTCACGGACGCCGATGCCGTACTCGGCGGACAGATAGGAGGCGACGTGGCCGGGCTCGTAGCCGTCGACCGTGAAGGTGACGATCCCGACACTGTCGGCCGAATCGTTCCACAGCCGAAGCACTTCCACGCCGTCGATGGCCTGCAGACCGTCGACGAGCAGGGCGCACAGGGCCTCCTCGTGACGGATCACCGCGTCGGCGTCGAAACCGGCGAGCGCATCGCACGCGGCGGCAAGGGCGGCGACGCCGAGCACGTTGGGGGTGCCGGCCTCGTGACGCGCAGGGGCGCAGGACCATTCGGTGTGATCGAGGCGCACCTCGCGCACCGCGCCGCCACCGGCGAGGTACGGCTCGGCGGCGTCGAGCCAGTCTCGGCGGCCGACGAGCACTCCCGCACCGAACGGCGCGTACAGCTTGTGGCCGGAGAAGGCGAGGTAGTCCACACCGAGCTCGACGAGATCGACACGGCGATGGGGCACGAGCTGCGCACCGTCGACGAGGATCCGGGCACCGGAAGCGTGTGCGAGCTCGGCGAGTTCGGCGATCGGCAAGACCTCACCGGTGACGTTGGAAGCACCGGTGACGGCGAGCAGGGCCGCGGGTGCGCGCTGCAGTTCGACCGCGAGACGCCATACCGTCTCGGAGACGGTGTCCGCGGCCTCGACGATGCGAGAGTTCTTCCAGGGCAGCAGATTCGCATGGTGCTCGATGTCGAGCACCACGACATCGCCGGGCACCGCACTCGCGAGCAGGTTCAGCGAATCGGTGGTGTTGCGCGTGAAGACAACGACCTGGTCGTCGGCCGCGCCGACGAAGCGCGACACGGAGGAGCGGGCGTCCTCGTAGGCGGTGGTGCTGATCCGCGAAGCGTATCCGGCGCCGCGGTGCACGCTCGCATAGAAGGGCAGCAGCTCGGTGATGCGGTCGGTGACGGCGGACAGCGCCGGTGCGCTCGCCGCGTAGTCGAAGTTCGCATAGGTGCAGGTACCCCCCTGGACGAGCGGAACCTGCACGTCACAGCCGGAAACGGTGGCAAAGGGAGCGATGCAGGTGGTGGTGGCTACAGCAGTCATGACAAATCCCTTGTGTACTCGGGGACCCGCCGGTGACGCCTACGACGGAGAATTCTCGTCGCCGGCGGAGTCCGCGCTTGCCGTGTCCGGTAGTGGATTCACGGCCCGGTCGTCACCCGGAGCACCCCACCGCGGTTGGAGGGTTGCCGACCAGCTAGCCGGGGCTTGACGCTGGTACTCATGACCTGGCGAAGAGAATGGCAGGACGACCGGGCCGTGTCAACCCCGCACAGCTCCGCGTCGCCCGGCACCGCACGACGCCGACACGCGTTCTGCGCGCCGAACGTTCACCTGCCGTCCACCCGGACGTGAGATAACCGGAAGCACCATCGAGCAGAAGGACCCGCGGAATTGCCAGCCATAACCTCGACCCCCGTCGGCCGGTCCCCCATCCCCGACGAGTTCCTCCGCGCGTCGCACACTCCACCCGCCCGCACCCTCGTCGACCTGCTGCGGAGCACTGCCGAAGCACATCCCGACGCCCCCGCGATCGACGACGGCGCGACGGTCCTCGAATACGCCGAACTGGTCGAGGCGGTGATCGCCGGTGCGTATGCGCTGAACGACGCGGGCGTCGGGGCCGGCGACAGGGTCGGGGTCCGCATGACCTCCGGGCGCAGCGACCTGTATGTGACGATTCTCTCCATTCTCGCCGCGGGCGCCGCGTACGTCCCCGTCGACGCCGACGATCCCGACGAGCGGGCCGAACTCGTGTTCTCGGAAGCGCAGGTCACCGCCATCGTCACGGACGAGGGCATCGGACCGGGCACGGCCGCGCCGTCGGGCACCCCGGTGGTGCGGGGCCCGAACCTCGATGACGACGCGTGGATCATCTTCACCTCCGGTTCAACCGGAACACCGAAGGGTGTCGCCGTCACCCACCGCAATGCGGCGGCCTTCGTCGACGCGGAAGCGCGAATGTTCTGCCAAGGGGAGCCGCTCGGTCCCGGCGACCGGGTCCTGGCCGGGCTGTCCGTGGCGTTCGACGCCTCGTGCGAGGAGATGTGGCTCGCCTGGCGGCACGGCGCCTGCCTGGTTCCGGCGCCCCGCGCGCTCGTCCGCTCCGGCATGGACCTCGGGCCGTGGCTCGTCTCGCGCAACATCAACGTCGTCTCCACGGTGCCCACCCTCGCGGCGATGTGGCCGGCCGAAGCCCTCGAGGCGGTGCGTTTGCTCATCTTCGGTGGTGAGGCCTGCCCACCCGATCTCGTCGAACGTCTCGCGGTTCCGGGACGCGAGGTGTGGAACACCTACGGCCCCACCGAGGCGACGGTCGTGGCCTGCGCGTCGCTGATGGACGGCACCGGACCGGTCCGCATCGGCCTGCCCCTCGACGGATGGGATCTCGCCGTCGTGGACGCCGACGGCAACCCCGTCGAGGAGGGCGCGACCGGTGAACTCGTCATCGGTGGTGTCGGCCTCGCGCGCTACCTCGATCCGGCGAAGGACGCCGAGAAGTACGCTCCGATGCCCACGCTCGGCTGGGACCGCGCCTACCGCAGCGGTGATCTCGTGACGCTCGACCGCGCCGGTCTGCTGTTCCAGGGACGCGCCGACGACCAGGTCAAGATCGGTGGCCGCCGCATCGAACTCGGCGAGGTCGACAACGCACTGCAGAACCTGCCCGGCGTGGCGGGCGGTGCGTGCGCGGTCCGCAAGACGGCCGCGGGACATTCGATCCTCGTGGGATACCTCGCCTCCACCGATCCGGACTTCGACATCGCGTCGGCCCACGACCTGCTGTCCGAACAACTCCCGGCCGCGCTCGTCCCCCGACTCGCGCTCGTCGACGAACTGCCCACCCGCACGTCCGGCAAGGTCGACCGCAACGCTCTGCCGTGGCCGCTGCCCGGCGCCGATGCCGACTCGGTGGAAGCACTCGGTCTCGATCCCACCGCCGAATGGGTCGCCGAACTGTGGACCGACATCCTCGGCGCCCGGATCGAGGGCGTCGACGACGACTTCTTCGAACTCGGCGGTGGTTCCCTCGCGGCGGCGCAACTCGTCACGGCGCTGCGGAGCCGGTATCCGGAGATGACCGTCGCAGAACTGTACGACCACCCGAGGCTCGGATCGCTCGCCGTCTATCTCGACGAACTCGCACCGACGGAAGCGGCGACACCGCGAGAGGTGATGCCGGTGCCGCGACTCGCCCAGCTCGGGCAGATCGCGGTGACCGCCGTCCTCACCACCCTCACCGGACTGCAGTGGGTGACCTGGCTGGCGATCCTGAACAACATCGTCGCGCTCGTCGTCGACGTGCCGTGGACCGTCACCCTGTCGTGGTGGTGGGTCGCGCTCGGTGTCCTGCTGTTCCTCACGCCCGTCGGGCGCATGGCGATCTCCGTCGCGGGTTCGCGTCTGCTCCTGCGCGGCATAGAGCCCGGAAGCTACCCACGCGGTGGGAGCGTCCATCTCCGGCTGTGGACGGCTCTGCGACTGTCCGAGGCCGTGGGTGCCGTGAACATCTCGAGCGCTCCCTGGATGCGGCAGTACGCGCGGGCGCTGGGAGCGAAGGTCGGCCGCGACGTCGACCTGCACAGTCTTCCACCGGTCACCGGTCTCCTCGAACTCGGCGACGGGTGTGCCGTCGAGCCGGAGGTGGACCTCGGCGGCTACTGGGTGGACGGCGACCTCGTCCACATCGGAAGCATCCGGATCGGTGCCGGCGCCACGGTGGGCGCCCGCTCGTTCCTGGCCCCCGGCGCGCGGATCGGTAAGGACGCCGAAGTGGAGGCCGGATCCGCGGTGTTCGGTCGCGTGAAGGCCGGGCAGAACTGGTCGGGCTCCCCCGCCCGCAAGGCCGGCAAGGCCGACCGGCCGTGGCCCGCCGCGACACCGCCGCGGGGCGGCAGGTGGGTGCCGGTCTACGCGCTGTCGTCGATCCTGCTCGGCGGTCTGCCCGTCGTCTCGATCGCCGCCGGGGTCGCGCTGCTCGTGTGGTGGGTGCACGACACCCCCACCGTCTCCGACGCCGTGGTGCACTCCCTGGCGATGCTGCCCGTCGCGGCGCTGCTGACGATGTTCGTCTTCGCCCTGCTCACCCTGACGGCCGTGCGACTGCTTGCCGTCGGGATGACCGAGGGCTGGCATCCCGTGCGCAGCCGCGTGGGCTGGCAGGTGTGGTTCACCGAGCGCCTCATGGACTCCTCACGCACCTTCCTGTTCCCGCTCTACGCGTCGATGCTCACCCCGATCTGGCTCCGATTGCTCGGCGCCGACATCGGTAAGGACGTCGAGGCGTCGACCGTGCTGATGGTTCCCAAGTTCACCAAGGTCGCCGATGGAGCGTTCCTCGCCGACGACACGATGGTCGCCTCCTACGAACTCGGCGGCGGGTGGCTGTACATCTCGCATGCGAAGGTCGGCAAGCGTGCCTTCCTCGGCAACTCGGGTATGGCGGCGCCGGGTCGGCGCGTCCCGAAGCACGGGCTCGTCGCGGTGCTCTCCGCGGCTCCGGAGAAGGCGAAATCCGGCTCGTCGTGGCTGGGCAGTCCCCCGGTGCGCCTGCGGCGCGCAAGCGGTGACAGCGACGCGAGCCGCACCTTCGCACCGCCGCTGAAACTGAAGATCGCGCGCGGCGCGGTGGAGACCTTCCGGCTCGTGCCCATGGTCGTCACCTACGGCATCGGGCTCGGTGTGCTCTTCGCACTCAACACCCTCGCCGTGCACTGGGGCTATCTCGCCGCTGCGCTGCTGGGCGGTCTCGTGCTCATGGTGGCCGGAGCCGTGGCGTGCCTCGTGACCGTGATCGCGAAATGGCTCGTCGTCGGTCGGATCGGACGCGTCGAGCACCCGCTGTGGAGTTCGTTCGTGTGGCGCAACGAGGTCTCCGACACCTTCGTGGAGACCGTGGCGGCACCGTGGTTCGCCCGGGCCGCGGCGGGCACCGCCGTGATGAACCTGTGGCTGCGCGCGCTGGGGTCGAGGATCGGGCGCGGTGTGTGGTGCGAGAGCTACTGGCTGCCCGAGGCCGACCTGGTGTCCCTGGGCGACGGTGCGACCGTCGAACGCGGTTGCGTTGTACAGACCCACCTGTTCCATGATCGGATCATGTCCATGGACACCGTGACCCTCGGCGCCGGCGCCACGCTCGGCCCCCAATGCGTCGCGTTGCCCGCCTCGGGCATCGGCGACGGTGCCACCGTCGGCCCGGCCTCGCTGGTGATGCGCGGCGACGTCGTCCCGCCGTCCACTCGCTGGCAGGGCAATCCGATCACGCCGTGGACCACGCCGAACGACTGGTCGCCGCGGTGAAGCCCATCAAAGCCGCCAAGCCCGTCGCGCCGGTCGCCGCGGACCGGCCGCTCGACCCTTATCTGCCCGAGAGCGGGAACCGCGGCTACCGGGCCTCCCGCTACGAACTCGAACTCACCTACAAGGTCGTGTCCAATCGGCTCGACGGCCGGGCGAAGATCATCGCCACGACTACGGACGTGCGCGCCAAGTATTCGCTCGATCTCGCGCAGTCGATGCGAGTCACGAAGGTGACCGTCAACGGGCGACGTCCCGCCAAGTTCGCGCATCGTGGCGGCAAGCTCACCGTCACCCCCGCCGAGAAACTCCCTGCCGGGGCGGTCCTCGTCTTCGGTGTGCAGTACTCGGGAACCCCCACCCCACTGCGGACCATGTGGGGTGAGGTCGGCTGGGAAGAACTCGACGAGGGTTCGCTCGTCGCGAGTCAGCCCAACGGCGCACCCACCTGGTTCCCCTGCGACGACCATCCCGGTTCGAAAGCCACCTACCGCATCGCGGTCACCACCGACGCTCCGTTCGTCGCGATCGCGAACGGCACCCTCGTGCACAAGACCACGAAGGCGAGTCGCACCACCCGCGTCTACGAGCAACCCGAACCCATGGCGACCTATCTCGCCACGGTCCAGACCGGGCACTACGAGATACGCACCCTCTCAAACGAACCCGTGCCCCAGTACGGCATCCATCCGCCTCGGTTGCGCGCGGCGTTCGATCGGGACTTCGCTCGCCAGACCGAGATGCTCGAGTTGTTCACGCGCCTGTTCGGCCCGTATCCGTTCGCGCACTACACCGCTCTGGTGACCGACGACGACCTCGAGATCCCCCTCGAAGCACAGGGATTGTCGATCTTCGGCGCGAACTTCTGCGACGGCACCGGCCGCGAGGAACGGCTCGTCGCACACGAGTTGGCGCACCAGTGGTTCGGCAACAGCCTCACGCTGAACCGTTGGTGCGACATCTGGCTCCACGAAGGATTCGCGTGCTACGCGGAGTGGTTGTGGTCGGAGAACTCGGGCGGCAGGTCGGCGCATGCACATGCGCTCGACGCCCACCGGGGTCTGGCCCGCAAGCCGCAGGACATCCTGCTCGAGGATCCGGGCCCGAAGGACATGTTCGACGACCGCATCTACAAGCGCGGAGCACTGACTTTGCACGCCCTGCGAGTGCAGCTCGGCGACGAGCCGTTCTTCACCCTCCTACGGACGTGGACCGCGGAACACCGGCACGGCAACGTGACGACGGCGCAGTTCAAGGATCTCGCCGCACGTTTCTCGGACGTCTCGCTCCGGCCGCTGTGGGAGGCGTGGTTGAGCACGCGAGAGCTTCCCCCGGCACCGACCGCCTAGTTCCGAGGGCGCAGAGATGCATCCAGTGCGCTCATCAACTGTCCGACACGACTTCTCGAGGTAGGGGCGATCGGATATCTGGACAGGACGTCGACCACCACGGGGGTCGCACGGCGCCGGGCGTCGTCGAGCGAGTCCTCAGCTGCCGTCGGGTCTCCGCCCGCACGGAGTTCGGCGATGCGAGCGACACTCGCAGCGGTACGCAGGATGTGCCCGACCTGAGTGGCCTTCGCGATCGGGTGCAGATAGGCAGCCGCGGCGGCATCGCCGGCACACCGCGCGGCGAGGGAAGCCGCTTCCGTCGGTGCATCCTTCGCAGCTCGGTGGGCATCCAGGGCGGCGACGCGCTGGAGTCTCGTTCGTCGCGCACCGTCGACGAATTCTCGCGCCGCATCGAGTGCTGAACGTGGACGACGGTCCTCGGGCACGGATTCCTCGAAGACGGGAAGCACGTCCTGTGCACTCTCCGTCACGTATCGGACGACCGCCCGCAGTTCGTCCATGGTGAGTTCGAAATCACCGGTCACGCTTGTCGCCGGCCCGTTCCGCCCCACGTATCC
>NZ_JCAXDU010000016.1:0-150946 GCF_059759155.1 Rhodococcus sp. GQ147 | reverse complement strand
CTTGGCTCTCTCCGGACCGTCGGATGATTTTATCTCAGGGGAAAGTACTCACGCTCCGAACGGTTCTCGGGTACGGTGCGCCCCTTTTCCATCGCCGGCGCCCGGCCGATCACGACCTCGTAACAAACACGCCCTGTTCCAGGCTATGCCTACTTATGTCGGTAACGTCCGCTCATGCACGATCGCACGGTTCGTGTGGGTTCGGCGTGTGAGCGCCTGTCGGGGGCGTTCTCGTCGACGACGAGGAGGGGCGAGACGATGACGAATCGATCGACTACGGGTACCGCCGGCAAGTTCACGGCGGTGATCGCGGGACTGGGACTCATCGGCGCGGCCATCACAGGATGTACGAGCGTCGACACCGACACCGAGGGCTCGACCCTCGAACGGCTCCAGCAAGAAGGCACCGTCACCGTCGGGTTCGCCGGCGAGGCACCCTACAGCTTCATGCAGGACGGCGAACTCACCGGCGCCACCGTCGCTCTGCACCGCGAGATCTTCAAGAACCTCGGCATCGACAACGTCGAAGGTGTGGCCACCGACTTCGGTGCGCTCATTCCCGGCCTGCAGGCCGGACGATTCGACGTCGTCAGCGCCGGCATGTCGATCCTCCCGCAACGTTGCGAACAGGCACTGTTCAGCGAGCCGGAGTTCAACTACACCACCGCACTCATGGTCCCGCAGGGCAACCCGGAACAACTCGCCGACATGCAGTCGATCGCCGAGAGCGGCGTCCGGATGGCCGTCATGACCGGCGCGATCGAAGCCGACTACGCGTCCGCCCTCGGCATCGACGCGATGCAGGTGGCGTCTCCCCAGGACGGGATGGATGCCGTCGTCAACGGACGCGCCGACGTCTTCGCCCTGACGGGTATCTCCTTGAACTGGATGAAGCAGAACAACGAGGGTGCGCCCGTCGACGTCACCGAGTCGTTCGTCGCGGAGATCGACGGGGTACCTCAGGTGGGCGCCGGCGGGACGGTCTTCCGCAAGGAGGACACCGAACTGCGCGACGCCTACAACGAGGAACTGGCGAAGATCACGTCCGACCCGCAGAAGTACCTTTCGATCGTCGGCGACTTCGGGTTCACGGAGGCCGAGATGCCCGATCCGGGGCTGACGACCGAGATGCTCTGCGAGGGCGTTTCCTGATCTCGGCTGCGTCGTAATGGATTTCGGTTCGAAGATCGAACTGCTGTGGAACTCCTTCCCCCAACTGTTCGACGGTCTGCTCGTCACCGTCGAATTGACCCTGGGGAGTGCGGTCTTCGCGTTCCTGCTCGCAGTGGCCCTCGGACTGGCGGCAGGCGCGAAGAACCTCGTCCTGCGTGGCAGCGCGAGAGTGTTCATCGAGTTCTTCCGCGGCACTTCGCTTCTCGTGCAGCTGTTCTGGTTCTTCTATGTTCTGCCGTTATTCGGGTTCCGGCTCGAATCGATCGTGTGCGGGATCCTCGCGCTGTCGCTCAACTACGGCGCCTACGGAGCGGAGGTGGTGCGCGGTGCGATCGCCTCGGTGCCGAAGCCGCAAATCGAGGCGGCGACAGCGCTGAATTTCGGCTACTGGCAACGCATGCGACGGGTGGTCTTCCCGCAGGCCTGGGCTGAGATGATCCCGCCGTTGACCAATCTGCTCATCCAGCTGCTCAAGGGAACAGCACTGGCGAGTTACATCCTCCTGCAGGACCTCACGTTCCAGATCGAGCAGCTCCGTAGAGGCAGTGGCGACACCATCTTCGCGTTCGGTGTGGGGTTGGTGCTGTACTTCGTGCTCGGCTATCTGCTGACGCTGCTGATGAATGCGCTCGAGGTGCGTGCGAAGAGCCGACTCGGGACCGGTCCGACGCTCCGTGAGATCTTCGGGCTCGCCCCGGTCTTCGATCAGCCGGTGGGGGCACGCTCATGACCGTCGACTGGAGTTGGCAACGCGCGGCCGACGCGCTTCCGGTACTGCTCGAAGGATTCCGGATCACCCTGCTGGCCACGGTCCTCGGATTCGTGGTCGCCGCGGTGCTGGGGCTGGTCGTGGCCGTCGCCCGCCGCTCGTTGCCGAAGGTGCTCGCGACGGCGCTGTCCGCCGTCGTCCAGTTCATCCGGCTCACACCACTCGTGGTGCAGCTCCTGTTCGTGTACTACCTGCTCCCGCAGTTCAGTGCGCTGCAGATCGGCATCGCGGTACTGGGGATCCACTACTCGACCTACATGGCCGAGGTGTACCGGGCGGGCATCGACGCCGTGCCGAAGGGACAATGGGAGGCGTGCCGCGCCCTGTCGTTGTCGCCGATGCGTACGTGGCGTGCGGTGATCCTGCCGCAGGCCGTGCGCCGTGTCGTGCCCGCGCTGGGCAACTACGCGGTGTCGCTGTTCAAGGACACCCCGTTCCTGTTCACGATCTCCGTCGTGGAGATGGTGACCGCAGCCCAGCAGTTCGGTGCGCGCAACTTTCAGTACCTCGAGCCGCTCACGCTGGCCGGCCTGATCTTCCTCATCGCCAGCTACCCGACGTCGTTGCTCGTCCGCCGATTGGAGCGTCGCCTTGCCTATTGAGATGCACAAGGAAGCCGGTGCCGACGGCGACTCGCTTCCCGCCGCCAGCTCCGATGGATCCATGATCCGTTTCGACTCCGTGGTCAAGAGATTCGGCGACCACGTAGTACTCGACCACTTGGACTTCACCGTCGCCCCGGGGGAACGGGTCACGTTGATCGGTCCGAGCGGTTCGGGCAAGACGACCATCCTGCGCCTGCTCATGACCCTCGAGAAGATCGACGACGGTGTGGTGTGGGTCAAGGGCGAACCACTCAGCCACGAACGCAAGGGGACGCGTCTCGTCCCGGCCTCCGAGCGCTACCTGAGGACGATGCGCCGCAGCATCGGCATGGTCTTCCAGCAGTTCAACCTCTTCCCCAACATGAACGTGATGGAGAACCTCACCGAGGCTCCGGTCCACGTCCTCGGTCGCAGTAAGGCCGAGGCACGCGACCGTGCGCGGGAGCTGCTCGCGATGGTCGGTCTGTCCGACAAGGAGACCGCCCACCCCACGCAACTGTCGGGTGGTCAGCAGCAGCGGGTCGCGATCGCCCGTGCCCTCGCGATGGATCCGGAGATCCTGCTGCTCGACGAGGTGACCTCGGCCCTCGACCCCGAACTCGTCGCCGATGTGCTGGACGTGCTGCGGACGATCGCCGAGACGACCGACATCACGATGCTGATCGTGACGCACGAGATGCACTTCGCCCGCGACGTCTCCGATCGAGTGCTGATGTTCGATCGGGGTCGCATCGTGGAGGAGGGGCCGCCCGAGCGCATCTTCACCAGCCCCCGGGAGGAACGCACCCGCAAGTTCCTCGACGCGGTGCTGGCGGGAGAGTGAGGCCTGCCGTCAGTCCGCGCGCGGAATCGCCAGGCGCGTCGGCTCGGAACGACCGCGCAGGGTGATCTCCTCACCCAGTTCCCACCGTGCGCGTTCGTCCTCGGGGGCGAGCTGCACGGTGCGGGCCGACGCCGCGACGTAACCCGGAACGGTCTTCGCGAGATCCGACAGCCTCGCTGCTTCGTTGACCGGATCGCCGATCACGGTGTACTCGAAGCGTTCCTGCGCGCCGATGTTCCCGGCGACCGCACGACCTGCCGTAACCCCGATACCCGCGCGACACTCCGGGACTTCCTCGGCGAGGCGTCGCGCCATCCTCCTCGCGGCGCCGAGCGCGGAACCGGCGGCGTTGTCGAGGGCGACCGGCGCCCCGAAGATCGCGAGCGCGGCGTCGCCCTCGAACTTGTTGACGAATCCTTCGGCCGCGTGCACCTCTTCGACGACGACCGCGAAGAAGCGGTTGAGCAGCGCTACCACCTCTGTCGGTGGGCGACTTGCGGCCAACGCGGTGGACCCGACGATGTCGACGAACAACACCGCGACGTCCCGTTCCTCACCGCCGAGGACACCGGGATTGGCCAGCGCCGCAGCCGCGACCTCCCGTCCGACATGGCGGCCGAACACGTCGCGCAGTTTCTCGCGTTCGCGCAGGCCTTCGGCCATCCGGTTGAACCCCGTCTGCAGCTGCCCCAATTCGGTTCCGTCGTAGACGACGACCGCGGTATCGAAATCGCCCGACGCGATGCGCTGCATCCCGGCGCGCACCGATTCGATCGGCGCGATCGTCGACCGGATCGTGAGGAACATCAGCAGCGAGCCGGTGAGCAGACCGAGTCCGCCGATGGCGAGGATCGTGATCGCCAGGCGCGTCGATGTGACGGGGCGGATGAAGCTGAACACCGCGATGAACAGCAGACCGACAACGGGCACCGCGCTGCCCAGGGCCCACGCGAGCATCACGCGTCCGGTGGTGCCGGCCAGGCGCGGGCGACGAGGCGTCCCGACCTCGAGCGCGCGCGCCGCGATGGGGCGCAGCGCGAAATCGGTGAACATGTACGCGAATCCGCACACCGTGACACCGGCCAGGGTGATGGTCAGCGCGACCTTCGGGATCGTCTGCGGGTCGATGACCCCGAACCCGACGGTGAACAGGATCAACCCGATGAACCACAGTGCTCCCTGCTGGAGGGTGGTACGCCAGGGCATCCGCAACGCGATCCGCTGTTCCTGCAGGGTGGGCGGCCGGTTCTCCAGCGCCCACCGCAGCCTGCGGAGGGTCGCCCGGGTACCGAGCACCGATCCGACCACGACGGCCGAGACCACGTAGACAGGAGCGAGGATCGCGGTGATGACGAGGAAGTCGGAGGTCAGTACGGACGGGCCCGGGATCACGACGTTGATGAGAGCGGCCACGATCAGGGCACCGACGAGATGCGTACCGATCAGGGAGAACGTCAACAGGGTCTGGATCCTGATGCGTTGCCGTCGGATCGGTTCGGCAGGCTCTCCCAGGATGGCCGATCCGAGCGGGGCCGTGCGGTGACTGCGTGCGGGCATGGTCGTTCGAGACTAGTCGAGTCGATCCTCTAGGGTGGCTGTGTGCGTCTTGTGATTGCCCGTTGCCGTGTGGACTACATCGGACGCCTGACGGCTCATCTGCCGACGGCCCGACGTCTCCTCCTCGTCAAATCCGACGGTTCGGTGAGTGTCCACGCCGACGACCGTGCCTACAAGCCTCTGAACTGGATGAGCCCGCCCTGCTGGCTCGAAGAGGAGTCCGTCGAGGACGCCGAGGCCCTGTGGGTCGTCACCAACAAGGCGGGCGAGCAGCTGCGCATCACTCTCGAAGAGATCGACCACGATTCGAGCCACGAGCTCGGTGTCGACCCCGGTCTGATCAAAGACGGTGTCGAGGCGCACCTGCAGGAACTTCTCGCCGAGCACGTCGAGACCCTCGGGACGGGCTTCACCCTGATCCGGCGCGAATACCCCACGGCGATCGGCCCTGTGGACCTGTTGTGCCGTGATGCCGACGGAGCGACCGTCGCCGTGGAGGTGAAGCGCCGCGGCGAGATCGACGGCGTGGAGCAGCTCACCCGTTATCTCGAACTGCTCAACCGGGACCCGCTGCTCGCACCCGTCAGTGGCGTGTTCGCGGCCCAGCAGATCAAGCCGCAGGCGCGGACACTGGCCACGGACCGCGGCATCCGCTGCCTCGTGCTCGACTACGAGGCGCTGCGGGGCACCGAGAGCACCGAGTTCAGATTGTTCTGATCGTGCCGCGCCGCAACAGATCCCGCACCGGCCGCAAGCGCGGTGGGGCGGCCGACGAATCCCCGACCTACTTCGGGGCGACGGTGCGCACCGAGAACGGTCCCGCGGGGGCCGAAGGGGAGCGCTTCACCGTGCGCACCGTGCCGGGTTCGCGTGCCACCAAGCCGTACCGGTGCCCGGGATGCGATCACGAGATCGCGCCGGGAACACCCCATCTCGTCGCCTGGCCGACCGATGCGCTCGGCGGTGCGGAGGACCGGCGGCACTGGCACAGCGGATGCTGGGCGGGACGCGGGACCCGCCGACCGACCCGACGCTGGTCCTAGCCACCCTCACCGGTCGCTGCACGCCGGTCCGAGGGCACCCGTTAGCGGACGGTGCCCGGCGCGGACGCTCGCGGCGCCGTATCGCGGTCGGTGATCGCCCGACGCACCTCGTGGACGGCCGTGCGGATGATGTCGCGGTAGGGATCGTCGGGGAGTGCGGACAGGTGGTCCTGCGCGCGGTCGAGATGATCCGCGGCCGCCCGGAACGATCCGAGTCGTCGGCCAGGTTCAGGTGCAGGCTCGGATAGAAGCCTGCGACCCGGAGGGTGTCGTGGTGTCGCTGTGCGCGCTCGTCGGTGAGGGCATCGGCAGCGTCGAGGGCGCGGATATTCCAGACCAGGGACTCGGCGGGATCGTCGTGCAGGTCGGATCGGTGGGCGCGAGCGTCCGGGTGGCGATCCGGTACCGGTCGGTGGCGGTCAGCCTCACGCAGCCGGATCCGGTTTCCCTGTGCACGCCGTTCAGTACCGGGATGTCGGGGTCGTGACCGGTGGCGGCGGAGACCTGATCGACGGCGCCGGCGAGGACGGGTCCGGGCACCGTGCAGATCACGCGACGCGATTCGGCCCGCAGGGACGCACCGAGCGTCTCGGCGGCCCGTCGGAGCCGCTCGGCCTCCGTGGTCATCCCGGTGACGTGGTCGTCGAGCAGTCGCGCGGCCTCGTCCGTGTCGGCGGCGAAGAACTCGCCGATGGCGGGCAGCGGCATCCCGATCTCCCGCAACTGCCGCAGCCGGCAGGCGCGGGAGACCTGGGATCGGCTGTAGAACCGGTATCCCGTCGACGGGTCGACCTGCGCGGGGCGCAGCATGCCGGCGTCGTCGTAGAACCGCAATGCGCTCGCGGTCAGTCCGACGAGTTCGGCGAACACGCCGATCGACATCATCTCCGGGTCGGTCACCGGCCCATCATGGAGCTTCGACCGACTCGAAGGTCAAGCCCGACGGCCGGCGACCGTCAGTTGCGGACCTTGCTGGCCACGGCGGGGGAGCGACCCTGCACACCGGAACCGACCGAGGGGGAGCGATGCGGTGCCGAGGCGTTCGGCGTACGCGGAGTGGACTGCGATCCCTGCCCGCCGGTGTTCGGCTGCGCGGCCGAGTTCGGGCCGGAGACCGAGCCGGGGGCATCGCTCTTCGGGATCCGCACCGTCCGGTCGGCCTGCGGCATGGGCGTGGTCTTGTCGGTCTGCGGCAGCGGCGTGGTCTTGTCCGCCTTCGCGTCGGCCTCGGTGGATGCCGGCTCCGTCGGGCTCTCGTCGTCCGAGCCCTGCTTGTCGCTGCCCTGCTTGTCGCTGCCCTGCTTGTCGCGCGCCGTGCCGAGGACGGTCGTGCGGGGCTCGTCGAGGGAGATCTCCCGGTCGAGCAGTTCGCCCTCGCGGTTGATGCCCGCGAGCAGCGTGGGGACGTCGTCGAGTTGCTCGCGAACGGCGTCGAGCTGGCCGAGGATGCGTCCGCGCAGCACGCGGAGCTCCTCGGTGAGGTCGCGCGCGTTGGCGACCTTCCGCTCGGACTGTTCGGTGGCGCGGGCGAGCCGTCGTTCGGCTTCCTGCGTGGCTTCCTCGATGCGGCGCTCGGCTTCGGCCTTACTCGTCCGTTCGAGTTCGTCGAGGGCTCCGAGCAGCTTCGTGCGACGCTCGGACATCGTGATCTCGAAGTCCTGCTGCACCTGCTCGCGCTTGGCCTCGGCCTCGGCGTCGAGTCGCTCGGCCTCCGCGCGGGCAGCAGCCACGATCCGCTCGGCCTCGGCGCGGGCCGCAGTCATCGTCCGCTCGTGCTCGGCAGCGAAGGCGACGCGGGTGTCCTCGAGTTCGGCGAGCTTCTTCTCGTAGTCGCCCCGGAGGCGGATGCCCTCCTGCTCCGCCAGCGAGATCATCTCGGCGGCGTCGGCCTCGGCGCGGGCCCGCAGCTCGGAGGCCTCGTCGGAGGCGAGACGCAGCATCCGGGAGATGCGGTCGCTCATGCCCTCGGCGGTGGTGGGCGGCACCGACAGACGGTCGACGTCCTTGCGGAGTTCGTCGATCTCGTTGCGGGCGTTCTCGAGCTGACGGGCCAGATCGCGGGCCTGCGCGGCGGCGGCGTCGCGGTCGGTGGCAGTCACGCGCAGCTCGGCCTCGAACCGGGCGAAGTAGTTGGTCACCTCGTCGCGGTCGAATCCCTTCCGCACGATGGAGAACGGCAGGTGGCTGGGTGCGCGATCACGATCGAAGACCATGGAGACAATCTACCCGGTCCCTGCGGGTACGACCCGGATGCGCTCCCGCCCCATCCGTCTTCGGGAGCGCACCGGAACGGCCGTCAGTGAGCGGGATGTGCAGCCGGCTCGACGAGCTCGACGAGGACGCCGCCCGCGTCCTTCGGATGCAAAAAGTTGATGCGCGAATCGGCGGTGCCGCGACGGGGTGCGTCGTACAGCAAGCGGACGCCGCGCTCACGAAGCGCAGTGGAGACGGCATCGATGTCGGAGACGCGGTAGGCAAGCTGCTGCAGACCCGGGCCATTGCGGTCGATGAACTTCGCGATCGTGGATTTCTCGTTCAGCGGGGCGAGCAGCTGGATCATGGTGGACCCTTCGAGGGTCCCCGGAACGGCCAGCATCGCCTCGCGCACGCCCTGCTCCTCGTTGACTTCCTCGTGGGTGGACACGAGACCGAGGTTCTCGGCGTACCAGGTGAGGGCGGCATCGAGGTCGGGCACTGCGATGCCGACGTGATCGATGGCGGTGACGAGTCCGGAAGCGAGAACGGACGCCGCCGGAGCGGATGTGGGAGAGGTCTCGGTCATGCTCTAGACGGTAGCGGTACCGTTGAGTGCACTCCTATCGGGATTCAGGTGAATATCCGAGTGGAGTTTTCCGATCACATGCCGATCTTTCGGAGGAATGTCCCGTGAGCAGTTCTGTCATCGTCGCCGGAGCCCGTACGCCCATGGGGCGTCTTCAGGGCTCGCTCAAGGATTTCTCCGGATCGGATCTCGGTGGCGTGGCGATCTCCGGTGCGCTCGAGCGTGCCGGTGTGGCTCCTGAGCAGGTCGAATACGTCATCATGGGCCAGGTGCTCACCGCCGGCGCCGGCCAGATCCCGGCCCGTCAGGCGGCCGTCGCCGCCGGCATCCCGATGGACGTCCCGGCGCTGACCATCAACAAGGTGTGTCTGTCGGGCATCAACGCGATCGCGATGGCCGACCAGCTGATCCGCGCGGGCGAGTTCGACGTCGTCGTCGCCGGCGGTCAGGAGTCGATGAGCCAGGCCCCGCACATGCTCGAGAAGTCCCGCGCCGGCTTCAAGTACGGCGACGTGACCCTGCGCGACCACATGGCCTACGACGGCCTGCACGACATCTTCACCGACCAGGCGATGGGCAACCTCACCGAGTCGGCCAACTCCGGCGACCGCTTCGTCTCCCGCGCCGAGCAGGACGCCTTCGCCGCCGCCTCGCATCAGAGGGCCGCCCGCGCCTGGAAGGACGGCCTGTTCGAGGACGAGGTCGTGCCGGTGTCGATCAAGCAGCGCAAGGGCGACCCGATCGTCTTCGCCGCCGACGAGGGCATCCGCCCGGAGACCACCACCGAGTCGCTCGGCTCGCTGCGTCCGGCCTTCTCGAAGGACGGCACCGTCACCGCCGGTTCGGCCTCGCAGATCTCCGACGGTGCCGCCGCGGTCGTCGTGATGAGCAAGGCCAAGGCCACCGAGCTCGGGCTGAGCTGGATCGCCGAGATCGGCCGCCACGGCGTCGTCGCCGGACCGGACTCGACCCTGCAGTCGCAGCCGGCACGGGCGATCGCCAAGGCCTGCGAGCGTGAGGGCGTCGACCCGACCGAGCTCGACCTGATCGAGATCAACGAGGCGTTCGCCGCCGTCGGCATCGTCTCAGCCCGTGAGCTGGGCATCGATCCCGCGAAGGTGAACGTCAACGGCGGTGCGATCGCGCTCGGCCACCCGCTCGGCATGTCGGGCGCGCGCATCGTGCTGCACCTGGCGCTCGAGCTGAAGCGCCGCGGCGGCGGTGTCGGCGCTGCCGCCCTGTGCGGTGGTGGCGGCCAGGGCGACGCGCTCATCGTGCGGGTGCCCGAGAACTGACCCCTTTCGCTAAAGCATGATCACGGCCCCGGCGCAAGCATGCCGGGGCCGTGATGTCTCTCACTGAACTACGGCTTGTCGTAGGCCTTTCGGCACAATGGCCGCATGACCAACATCCTCGACGTGTCCACGCCCGCGAAACGATTCCGGCTGATCGCGATCTGGGAAGCGGTGACCTGGCTCGCCCTCCTGATCGCCATGTTCTTCAAGTGGGTGCTCGGCTACGAAGAGGCCATCGCGATCCCGGGCATGGTGCACGGCGTGGCCGGCTTCATCCCGTTCGTGCTCATCGCGCTCCTCACGGCGTGGTCGTTGAAGTGGGATCTCAAGACGACCTTCCTCGCCCTCGTCTCGAGCGTGCCCCCGTTCGGCACGATCGTCTTCGAGCGCTGGGCCGTGCGCACCGGTCGCCTCGGAGAGCTGTCCGCTCCCGCCACCCGCGAGGACGCCACCGCGACCGTCTGACCTCACGGCGACGTCCCCCGGTCCGCGCAGCACGATTCGGACCACTCGTGACAAAATGGTGGACGTGACTCGACCCGGTTCCCGTCCAGCACGTTCTGCCGCCGTCGCCGCGGCGATGTCCGGCGCGGTGGATCTCTCACCGCTCAAGGAGAGGGCCTCCGCGCCGCCGCCTCCGCCTCCGTCCGGTGGCGACGGCGCCGCACCCGGTGCCATCGCCCCGATCGTGGACGTCACCGAAGCGACGTTCGAGACCGAGGTGCTGCAGCGGTCGATGCAGGTGCCCGTGATCGTCGACCTGTGGGCGACCTGGTGCGAACCGTGCAAGCAGCTCTCACCCGTTCTCGAGAAGCTCGCGAACGAGGCAAACGGTGCGTGGGTCCTTGCGAAGGTCGACGTCGACGCGAACCCGCGGATCGCCCAGGCCTTCGGCGTCCAGTCGGTGCCCACGGTCGTCGCGATCGCGGCCGGCCAGCCGCTCGCCGACTTCCAGGGCGTGCAGCCCGAGCCCGCGCTGCGTCAGTGGCTCGACGCCATCCGGAACGCCGTCGCAGGCAAGCTGTCGGGCCCGCCCGGCGCCGAGCCGGAGGAACAGCCCGCCGACCCGCGTTTCGAGGCTGCCGAGCAGGCACTCGAGAACGGCGACTTCGAGGGCGCCGAGGCGGCCTACCAGCTCGTCCTGAACTCCGAGCCGAACAACACCGAGGCGCAGGCCGCGCTGCGCCAGGTGCGTTTCCTGGCCCGCGCGAGCAAGATTCCCGAGGATGCGATCGAGCGCGCCGATGCCGCTCCGAACGACCTCGAAGCCCAGTTCACCGCGGCCGACGCCGAACTGTTCGCGCAGCAGCCGGAGGCGGCCTTCGGTCGTCTCATCGAGTTCGTGCGTCGCAGCGCCGGGGACGAACGCACCGCGGCACGCACCCGGCTCCTCGAACTGTTCGAACTGTTCGATGCCGCGGATCCGGTCGTGGTGTCGTCGCGCCGCAAGCTCGCGATGGCCCTCTACTGATCCGTACCGATCCGCCGGACCGGCCGCTCACCACTCGTGGTGGGCGGCCGGTGTCGTCTCAGCGGTAACGGCCGGTGCAGCCCGCCTCGCCGCCGAGGACGCCGGTGCGGAAGGCATCCACCCGCGCGAACCCGCTCGGCACCGTGTTGCCGTTGACGTCGCTCGCGGCCAGACCGTCGGTGAGCAGGCCCGAGACCGCCTCGTCGAGGTCGCCGGGGGACAGCCACACCAGCACCTGGCTCGGGTCGACGTTCGAGGCGAGGGTGCTGTCCGGGCTCAGCGCGGCACTGATGACCCCCGACAGGCACGCCGCCCGCAGCGCCGTGCGCGGCTCGGTGAGCGACTGGCCGGCCTCCTTCTGCACCGCGAGAGCGTAGCGGGAGGCGACGAGCACGTAGGCGTTGTAGTCGCCGCGGACACCGGGATCGAAGCCGCTTCCCGGCGGGGTGGCCGTACCGCGCTCGCTCAGTGCCTCCATGTCGACGCCCACGGTGTTCGTCGCGGGGCAGTACGACACCGGTGAGGTGGCCCGGGCGTCCGAGCACCCGAGGTCGGCGCCCGACAGATCGAGTTGCGGCAGGGCGTCCAGGTCGAAGACCTGGTGGAACGACTCGAAGATCGCCTCGACCGACTCGTCGGTGACCGGCAGTTCGCCGTCGTCTGCGGAGTTGTAGTACTGCGGCAGGTCGGCGCGGCGCGACTCGATCTCGGCGGCGTCGATGCGTGCACATGAGCCGGCCCCGTCGGTGAATCCGATCTGCACGGCCGTCACGCGTTCGAAGGCCGAGCCGTGGATCGAGTCGGGGTCGTTCGGATCGGCGTCGCGGAAGAGCACCATCGACGCGAGCACGTTGTTCAGCCCGTCGGAGGTGTCGAGCTGGAAGTGCGTCGACCGGCCCTCCGCGACGTGCCGCATGAACGCACCGGCGAAACAGTCGGCCTGCTGCTCGAACACGATGCCGGGGTCGTCCTCGGCGACCAGCCCCGCCGTGTGCTGGACGGCGTGCCCGTATTCATGAGCGAGGACCGTCACCGCGGCCATCGGTCCGAAGCTGTCGATGAGCTGCGGCATCAGGTAGGTGCGGTCCCATCCGATCTCGTCACCACCGCTGCAGTAGGCCGCGTTGATGAAGTCGTAGGTGGGTTTGCCGCAGAAACGCGGGCCCCGTCGCTCGGACGGATCCCACGACACGATCGTCTCGACCGGGCGGAAGGTGCCCCGGGCGACCGACGCGAACTCCTGACGCCAGTACTCCTCGATGTCGGCGATCGCGTTGCCGGCCAGGACGTCGACGGGACCGCCGTCGGTGTTCTCGATCTCGATGTCCGCATCGGGCACCCCGCTGCGCGGACCCGACGCCCCGGAGGTGACGGGCAGCCCCGCCACGGTGAAGGGGTTGTCGTAGATCGACACCGCCGTTCCTTCGATCCGCTGGGCGCAACCCGCCAGCAGGACGACGGTCAGTGCGGGCACCACCAGTCGCGCGAACCGGTGCGTCCGTCGCATGTCGTTGTGCTCCTGTCGTCGGGCAGCGTCACCTCCGCAACGACAACCAGATGGCACCGTGCGCAGGCAAGGTCACCCGAGCCGAGGCGGGACGCCCGTGCCACGAATGTTCGTCGGCCTCCACGGCCCCGAAGTTGCCCGCTCCGTTGCCCTGGTAGGCGGTCGCGTCCGTGTTGAGCACTTCCTCCCACGTGCCCGGTTCGGGCAATCCGACACGATAGTCGCCGTAGGTCGTGCCCGAAAAGTTGTGCAGGCACGCGACCACCGAGCCGTCGCTGCCGTAGCGCAGGAACGACAGGACGTTGTTGTGCGCATCGTTGGCGTCGATCCACGAGTATCCGCCGGGCGTGGTGTCGAGCGTGTAGAGCGCCGGGTGCGAGCGGTAGATGCCGTTGAGATCGCACACCAGGCGGTGGATACCGGCGTGGAGCGGTTCGTCGAGCTGCCACCAGTCGAGGCCGCGTTCCTCGGACCACTCGGCGACCTGCCCGAACTCCTGGCCCATGAACAGCAACTGCTTGCCGGGATGCGCCCACATGTAGGCGAGCATCGACCGCAGGCCGGCTGCACGCGTGGCGTCGTCGCCCGGCAGTCGCGTCCACAGCGTGCCCTTGCCGTGGACGACCTCGTCGTGGCTGATGGGGAGTACGAAGTTCTCGCTCCACGCGTACACGAGCGAGAACGTGATCTCGTGGTGGTGGTAGGTGCGGTGCACGGGATCGCGGCCGAGATAGCCGAGGGTGTCGTGCATCCAGCCCATGTTCCACTTCATGCTGAAGCCGAGCCCACCGACGTTCGTCGAGCGGGTCACGCCCGGCCAGGAGGTCGACTCCTCCGCGACCGTCACGATCCCCGGATAGTGCTTGTGGACGGTGGCGTTGAGTTCCTGCAGGAACTCAACGGCCTCGAGGTTCTCGCGCCCGCCGTAGATATTCGGCGTCCAGCCGCCCTCGGGGCGCGAGTAGTCGAGGTACAACATCGAGGCCACGGCGTCGACGCGCAGACCGTCGATGTGGAACTCCTCGATCCAGTACAGGGCGTTGGCAACGAGGAAGTTCCGCACCTCGGGCCGGCCGTAGTCGAAGACGTAGGTGCCCCAGTCCAGCTGTTCGCCGCGGCGCGGATCGGGATGTTCGTACTGGGGGCTGCCGTCGAAGCGCGCGAGCGCCCACTCGTCCTTCGGGAAGTGGGCGGGCACCCAGTCCATGATCACGCCGATCCCGGCGGCGTGGAGACGGTCGACGAACGCGCGGAACTCGTCGGGAGTGCCGAACCGGGAGGTGGGAGCGTAGTAGGAGGTGACCTGGTAACCCCACGACCCGCCGAAGGGATGCTCGGCGACCGGCAGCAGCTCGACGTGCGTGAAACCGGTCTCGAGGATGTACTCGGCGAGCTGATCGGCGAGTTCGACGTAGTTCAGGCCCGGGCGCCACGAACCGAGGTGCACCTCGTAGACCGCCATCGGTTCCTGCCAGGGCTGCGCTTTCTCGCGGGTCGCGACCCAGTCGTCGTCGTTCCAGGTGTAGCGACTCTCCGTGACCCTCGACGCGGTCGCGGGGGGCACCTCGGTGGCGAACGCCATCGGGTCGGCCTTGTCGCGGACGGATCCGTCGCGGCCGTGCACCCGGTACTTGTACAGCGCGCCCGGTTCGACACCGGGAACGAAGACCTCCCAGACACCGCTCGAGCCGAGCACCCGCATCGGGGCGGTGCGTCCACCCCAGCCGTCGAAGTCGCCGACGACGGTGACCCCGCGTGCGCCCGGTGCCCACACGGCGAAGGACGTGCCCGTCACCGGGCCGTCCGGGGTCTCATAGGTCCGCGGATGGGCGCCGAGCACCTCCCACAGCCGTTCGTGCCGGCCCTCGCTCAGCAGGTGACGGTCGAGCTCGCCCAGCGTCGGCATGAAGCGGTAACCGTCCGCGACGACCTCGACGTGATCGAACGGGTAGGTCACCACGAGCCGGTAGTCGGCGAGATCGAAGACCGGGATCAGGGCGCTGAAGACGTCCTCGCCCACGGGTTCGAGCGGATGGTCGCGACCACCGATCCGGGCGGCGACCTTCTCGGCCCCGGGGCGCAGTGCCCGGATGACCGTCCCCTCCGGATGCGAATGGGCCCCGAGCACCGCGTGCGGATCGTGGTGCTCACCGGCGGCGAGCAGGTCGAGGTCCTCCGGTCGCGGGCTGTGGCGCCGGCGCGGAACATCGGCGCCCGGCGTCTGGGGCGGCACGGTCACGACTGCCTCCTGTAGGCGAGCGTTGTGCGGGTGGGGATGCCGATCGGGGGCAGGACCAGGATGTGCGCCACCGCCCGCCACGGCTCGAGGCGCACGTAGTTGGCCTGTCCCCACGAGTACTGTTCCCCACTCACCTCGTCGTAAACAGGGAAGTGGTCGTGCCAGTCGTGCCCGATCGCCGGCATGTCGAGCCAGACCGTGCCCTGTTCGGCCCCATAGGGGTTGAGGTTGATCACCGTGAGGACGCAGTCCCCGGTGGACGGATCGAACTTCGAGTAGGCGATGAGCGCGTCGTTGTCGACGTGGTGGAAGGCGATGTTGCGCAGTTGCTGCAACGCCGGATGCGCGCGCCGGATGCGGTTGAGGGTGGTCAGCCACGGTTCGAGCGACTCGCCGCGCCGGCGTGCCTCGTCGTATCGGCGCGGCCGCAACTGGTACTTCTCCGAGTCGAGGTACTCCTCGCTGCCCGGCCGCACCGCGAGGTGCTCGAACAGTTCGTACCCCGAGTACACGCCCCACGAGGGAGCCAGGGTGGCGGCGAGCGCCGCGCGCAGCGCGAACATGCCCGGTCCGCCGTGCTGCAGGGTCTCGTGCAGGATGTCGGGGGTGTTGACGAACAGGTTCGGCCTGGCCTCGTCGGCCTTCGCGGCGATCTCGGTACCGAACTCGGTGAGCTCCCATTTCGCGACCCGCCACGTGAAATACGTGTAGGACTGCGTGAATCCGCGTCGCGCGAGCCCATACATGCGGGCGGGCCGGGTGAACGCCTCCGACAGGAACAGCACGTCGGGATCGGTGCGCTTGATCTCGGCGATGAGCTGCTCCCAGAAGTTCGGGGGCTTGGTGTGCGGATTGTCGACGCGGAAGATGTCGACGCCCAACCGGATCCAGTGCCGGACCACGCGCAGGACCTCGGCGTAGATGCCCTCGGGGTCGTCGTCGAAGTTGATCGGATAGATGTCCTGGTACTTCTTGGGCGGGTTCTCCGCATACGCGATCGTGCCGTCGGGCAGCACGGTGAACCATTCCGGGTGCTCACGCGCCCACGGGTGGTCGGGGGCGCACTGCAGGGCGAGATCGAGGGCGACCTCGAGCTCGAGTTCCTTCGCGCGGGCGACGAAATCGCGGAAGTCCTGCTCGGTGCCGAGTTCGGGGTGGATGGCGTCGTGGCCGCCCTCGTCGGAACCGATCGCCCAGGGCGACCCGACGTCGTCCGGGCCGGCGACGAGGGTGTTGTTCGGTCCCTTGCGGTTGACCTTGCCGATCGGATGGATCGGGGGGAGGTAGACGACGTCGAAGCCCATCGCCGCGATGCGGGGCAGATCTGCGGCGGCCGTGGCGAAGGTGCCGTGCCGCGGGGTTCCGTCCTCGTACCAGCCTCCGGTGGACCGGGGAAAGAACTCGTACCAGGAGCCGAACAGCGCGCGGCGACGATCGGCGAACGCCGTGAACGCCTTTCCACGCGTGATCAGCTCGCGGAGCGGATGGGCGCGGAGGATCTCGGTGACGTCGGGGGCGAAGGCCGGGGCGATGCGCTCGGCCAGCGGACGGTCGGAGCGCAGGGACGCAGCGACCGCGAGGAGAGCGGGACGGTTGCCGCGCGGTGCGCCTTTCGCGGCCTTCTCGAAGATCCGTGCGCCGACCTCGAGGTCGTTCGCGAGTTCGGCGGCGTCCTGCCCGGCGTCGGTCTTCGCGGTGACCGCGTGCCGCCAGGTCGCCACCGGGTCGCTCCACGCCTCGACCCGGTAGGTCCACGCACCGACGCTCGTGGGGGAGAAGGTGGCGTGGAAGGTGTCGGGTTCGGTGCCCGGAACCATCGGGATCCGCACCAGCCTGCCGGCGGATTCGGGATCGTCGGCCGGTCCTCGAACGGCGAGTGTCGCGGCGATCGCGTCGTGGCCCTCGCGCCACACCACGGCGGAGACCGGCACCACCTCCCCGACGACCGCCTTCGTCGGATAACGCCCTCCGTCGATGGAGGGTTGTACGTCGTCGATGGCGAGCCGACCTGTCACGCTAGCTCCGTTCCGTGCGGGTCCGGGTGGACGAGCAGGGCCGATGGGGGCAACGACCGTGTCTCGAACCACCGTAATGGAGGTCGCGCCGCGCGGCTGTGCATGCGGCGGGACCCGCGAAGGATCCCCTCTGCAGCGGCGAAATTATCTGTAACTCACTGTTCACTTCAATTGACCGGACGGCAACACCCCGCTCCCTACTGTTTGTTCTGCAAGACGACAACAGCCTCCTCGGAGGCACGACGAAGGGAAGAACACATGGGTCTGGTTGCCGGGCTGATCGGAGTCGTCGGAGACCTGCTGCACCTGCTCCTCGGCGGACTCTGAGTCCACCGGTCGACGGGAGGTCGGCCGCAGGAGAGAAGGCCCCGCGGTGTGGCCCTCTCCGGGTGCCGGGCGATCCTGTCCGCGACCGGCATGGATCCGGGCACATGAGATCCGCCGCCCGGCCGTCACGAAGCTCGGTCGGTCGGTAGTGTGCACCCCGTGAAAGCACTGCGCCGGTTCACCGTACGAGCCCATCTTCCCGAGCGGCTGGCTGCGCTGGGAGCCCTGACGGTCAACCTCAGATGGTCGTGGCACCCGCAGACCCAGGACCTGTTCGAATCGGTCGACCCGGACCTGTGGCGCCGGTGCAGCAATGACCCTGTCCGACTGCTCGGCGAGGTGCCGCCGGCCCGACTCGATGCGCTCGCCGAGGACGGCGACTTCCTCGCCCGGCTCGACGCCGCTGCCGCCGACCTCGAGCACTACCTCACCCGCCCCCGCTGGTTCCAGGAACAGCAGGAGCGCGGCACGACACTGCCCGCCGGCATCGCCTACTTCTCCATGGAGTTCGGTGTCACCGAGGTGCTGCCGAACTACTCCGGCGGCCTCGGAATCCTTGCCGGCGACCACCTCAAGGCCGCCTCCGATCTCGGCCTGCCGCTCATCGGCGTCGGCCTGCTATACCGGTCCGGCTACTTCCGGCAGTCGCTCAGCGCCGACGGATGGCAGATGGAGCACTACCCCTCCTACGACCCGCAGGGCCTGCCGCTGCGACTGCTCACCGAGGCCGACGGCACCGCCGCGCTCGTGCAGGTCGCCGTGCCGGGCGGGCGCACACTCGACGCGCGAATCTGGATCGCCCAGGTCGGGCGCGTCCCGCTGCTGCTGCTCGACTCCGACATCCCGTCCAACGACGAGGAGCTGTGCGGGGTCACCGACCGCCTCTACGGCGGCGACCAGGACCACCGCATCAAGCAGGAGATCCTCGCCGGCGTCGGCGGTGTCCGCGCGGTGCGCGCCTACACGCGCATCCACGGCCTGCCCGACCCCGATGTCTTCCACATGAACGAGGGACACGCGGGCTTCCTCGGCGCCGAACGCATCCGCGAACTCGTCACCGGCGCCGGACTCGACTTCGACGAAGCGCTCGCCGCCGTGCGGGCCGGCACGGTCTTCACCACTCACACCCCCGTGCCCGCGGGTATCGACCGCTTCCCGATCGATCTCGTGCGCCACTACTTCTCGGGCACCAACGGCGAGAACGAGTCGGCACTGTTGCCCGGCCTCACCGTCGACCGCATCCTCGCGCTCGGACGCGAGAGCAACCCGAACGTGTTCAACATGGCACATCTCGGTCTGCGCCTCGGCCAGCGCTGCAACGGTGTGTCGAAGCTGCACGGCGAGGTCAGCCGCGGCATGTTCGAAGGACTGTGGCCCGGATTCGACGCCGCCGAAGTGCCCATCGGCTCGGTCACCAACGGTGTGCACGCCCCCACCTGGGCCGCGCGCGAATGGATCGCGCTCGCCAACCGCCTCGCCGGACCCGACCGCGTCGAGGAGGCCCGCGGCTGGGAACTGCTCCAGACCATCGACCGCAAGGAACTGTGGTCCACCCGGAACGCGCTGCGCGCCCAGCTCGTCGCCGAGGTGCGTCGCCGGCTGCGCGAGTCGTGGCTCGAACGCGGCGCCACCGAGGCCGAACTGGGCTGGATCGAGTCGGTCTTCGATCCGAACGTCCTCACCGTCGGGTTCGCGCGGCGCGTGCCCACCTACAAGCGCCTCACCCTGATGCTGCGCGACCCCGAACGGCTGCGCGCCCTGCTGCTCGACGACGAACGGCCCGTGCAGCTCGTCGTCGCCGGCAAGAGCCACCCCGCCGACGACGCCGGCAAGGCGCTCATCCAGCAGGTCGTGCGGTTCGCCGACGAGTACGACGTGCGGCACCGAATCGTCTTCCTGCCCAACTACGACATGTCGATGGCCCGCTATCTGTACTGGGGTTGCGATGTGTGGCTGAACAACCCGCTGCGCCCGCTCGAGGCGTGCGGTACGTCGGGCATGAAGTCGGCTCTCAACGGCGGTCTCAACCTGTCCATCCGCGACGGATGGTGGGACGAGATGTTCGACGGCGAGAACGGCTGGGCCATCCCCACCGCCGACGGGGTCGACGACACCCGCCGCGACGATCTCGAGGCCGCCGCGCTGTACGAGTTGCTCGAACGCTCGGTGCTGCCGCGCTTCTACGACCGCGACTCCGACGGTGTGCCGGCCCGCTGGATCGAGATGGTGCGCCACACGCTCGAGGATCTCGGCCCGAAGGTGCTCGCCTCGCGCATGGTGCGCGATTACGCCGTCGACTACTACATCCCCGCGGCCGCGGCAGCCTCGAAGGTGACCGCCGACGACTACGCGGGTGCGCGGGCGCTGGCCGACTACCGGCACCGCATCGAGGCGGCGTGGCCGGGAGTGCGTGTCGCGCAGGTCGATTCGACGCCGATCCCGGACGTGCCGCAGATCGGCCTGCCGCTGGGGCTGACCGCGCACGTCCAGCTCGGCGACCTGACACCGGAAGATGTCGAGGTGCAGGCCGTGGTCGGGCGCGTGGGCTCCGACGACACGATCGGCGACCCCGTCACCGTGCCGATGCAGCACATCGGTACCGACCCGCTGGGAGAGGAGTTCACCGCGACCGTGCCGCTGCCGCTCGCCGGCGCCGTCGGCTACACGGTGCGGGTGCTGCCCAGGCACGGGCTGCTCGCCTCACCCGCCGAACTCGGCATGGTCGCGCTCCCGTAGGAGATCAGGACCCGCCGGGTGCTCAGCCGCGCAGATGCGTGAGTGCCCGGCGGACCACCGCCGGATCGGCCGTCTCCCAGAACGGCGGCAGCGACGCACGCAGATAACCGCCGTACCGTGCGGTCGCCAGGCGCGAGTCGAGCACCGCCACCACACCCCGGTCGTCGGTGCTGCGCAACAGTCGCCCGACACCCTGCGCCAACAGCAGAGCGGCGTGATTGGCGGCGACCGCCATGAACCCGTTGCCGCCGCGAGCCTCCACGGCGCGCTGCCGGGCGACCAGCAGCGGATCGTCGGGGCGGGGGAACGGAATCCGGTCGATGATCACCAGCGACAGCGACGGGCCCGGAACGTCGACGCCCTGCCACAGCGACAGGGTGCCGAACAGGCTCGTCGCGTCGTCGGCTGCGAACTTCTCGACCAGCGCGCCGGTCGCGTCGTCGCCCTGGCACAGGATCGGCGTGTCGAGACGCTCGCGCAGCGCCTCGGTGGCGGCCTTCGCGGCGCGCATCGAGGAGAACAACCCGAGCGTGCGCCCCTCGGCGGCGGTGACCAGTTCGGCGATCTCGTCGAGATGCGAGGGCGGCAGACCGTCGCGGCCGGGTGGCGTCAAATGCTTGGCGATGTAGAGGATGCCCGCCTTCGCGTGATCGAAGGGCGACCCCACGTCGATCCCATTCCACGCGAGATCGCCCTTGTCGGAAGGAGGTTCGGCACCCGACGCGGAGGTGGTGTCGCTGCGGGCCGGCGACTGCGGCGGCAGACCCCAGTTGACCGCGAGGCCGTCGAACGACCCGCCGACCGTGAGGGTCGCGGACGTGAGGACGACGGTGGACTCACCGAACAACCGGCTGCGCAACAACCCACCGACCGACAGCGGCGCGACCCGCACGGTGCGGCGCACGTTGCCGCGGAACTCGTCGGCGGCAAGCCACACGACGTCGGGTCGCTGCGAAGGGTCTCGCTGCTCGAAGGTCGTCAGCACCCGGACCGCGCAGTCGTGCACCTCGTCGATCTCCGCGAGCGCCTGACTGCGGGCCGCGGCGACCTCGGGATCGGTGCCGGGCTTGGCCGGTCCGATCGCCGTGTGTACGGCCCAGGCGGCATCGCGGATCGAGGCCAGCGCGGCCGCCGCGCCCTCGGGCAGTTCGTCCCAGCGCCCAGCCGGCAGTTCTTCGAGGAACGACTCCCAGTTCTCGGCGGCACCGTCGAGCCGGTCGATCTCCTGGTCCTCGACGAGCTTGACGCAGCGCCGCGCAGCCGCCGACACCGTGCCCGGCGACAACTCGGCCGTGGCGACGTTCGTGATCCGATCGACGAGTTCATGGGCCTCGTCGACGACCACGACATCGTGCTCGGGCAGGATCGAGATGCCGGTGATCGCATCGATCGCGAGCAGCGCGTGGTTGGTGACGACCACGTCGACCTGCGCGGCCTCGGCGCGCGCGATCTCGGCGAAGCAGTCTTCTCCCACCGGGCACCGCGACTTGCCGAGGCACTCGCGGGCGGTGACGGACAGCTGACGCCACGCCTGATCGGAGACACCGGGGGACAGGTCGTCGCGATCGCCGGTCTCGGTGGTGGACGACCACTCCGTCACCCGCCGCACTTCGCGGCCGATGCGCGAGAGGGCGAACGCGTCGAACAGTTCGGCGTCGGGCGTCTCCTCGGCGAGACCGGTATGGATCTTGTTCAGACACAGGTAGTTTCCGCGACCCTTGAGGATCGCGAAACGCGGGCGACGGCCGAGCGAACCGGCGAGGGCGTCGGCGAGTCGCGGCAGGTCGCGCTCGACGAGCTGCCGCTGCAGCGCGATGGTCGCGGTGGAGACCACCACGGTGCGACCCGTCTTCACCGCGTAGCGGATGCTCGGCACGAGATAGGCCAGCGACTTGCCGGTACCCGTGCCGGCCTGCACGGCGAGGTGTTCGCCGGTATCGATGCTGTGCGCGACGGCCGAGGCCATCGTCAGCTGGTTGCGCCGCTCCTTACCGCCCAGCGCGTGCACCGCGGTTCGCAGCAATTCTGGGACTTCGGGGAGATCCGGCACCGGCACAGGCTATCGGTCCCCACCGTCACCTTCGGTCTGCGGCCCAGCTACCTGTGACTTCGGTGATATCGGTGACGCCGGGAAGGTCGGTGACCAGCTCGGCACCGGCCTCGCGCATCCGCTCGAGGGCTGGGCGGATCGTCGTCTCCGACACCCCGGCGGTGTACGGCAGCAGCACCCGGGCGCCGAAACCCTCCGCGATCGCGTCGAGCGCGGTGGCCCGCACACAGTGGTCGGTGGCGATCCCGACGATGTCGACGTCCGTCACGCCGCGGTCGCGCAACCACGACGCCAACGTCGTGCCCTCGTCGTCGATTCCTTCGAAGCCCGAATAGGCGGCGTCGTCGGCACCCTTCGAGAAGACGGCCTCGAACCGGTCCGTAGTCAGTTCCGGGTGGAAGTCCGCGCCCGGCGTCCCTGCCCGGCAGTGCGGCGGCCACGAGTCGACGAAATCGGGTTCGGGAGAGAAATGGTCTCCGGGATCGACGTGGTGGTCGCGGGTTGCGGCGATGTACGCGTAGTCGTCACCGTGCGCCTGCAGGAACCGGGTGATGTCGGACGCCACCCGCGAGCCGCCCTCCACGGCGAGCGAACCGCCCTCGCAGAAGTCGTTCTGGACGTCGACCACCAGCAATGCGCGCATGGCACTCACCCCTCACGGACGAATCGGGTGGGGATGGCGGGATCCCCGGCCGAGAGCGTCAGGCCCTCCCACGGCAGACGCACCATGCCCTGCCGGAGGTACTCACGGCTCTCCTCCAGGGTAGGCAGATCGCCGACCGCCTCGCCGCCGCGGACCAGCGGGATCATCAGTTCGTGGACCTGTGAACCCTCGCCCGGCGGGACCTGCTCGGCGCGGGCCGGGTACACGACCTCCTCGACGAGCGTGCCCGTCCTCCGCGCGTACCGGACGGCCCGCTTCGCGCCCCCTCGGGACTCCTTCGACGCACTGCGCTTCTCGACCGCGAGGCCGTCGACCTCCACGAGCTTGAAGACCATGCCCGCCGTCGGAGCTCCCGAGCCGGTCACCAGCGAGGTGCCGACGCCGTAGCCGTCGACCGGTTCGGCGCGCAGACCCGCGATCCCGTATTCGTCGAGATCACCGGACATCACGATCTTCGTGCGGGTCGCGCCGAGTCCGTCGAGTTGTTCGCGCACCTGGCGGGCGAGCACACCGAGATCGCCCGAATCGATCCGCACGCCACCGAGTTCGGGGCCGGCCACCGCGATCGCCGTGTTCACGCCCTCGGTGATGTCGTAGGTGTCCACCAGCAGGGTCGTGCCCACACCGAGACTCTCGACCTGGCTGCGGAAGGCGGACGCCTCGTCGCGACCAGCCGTCGTGGTGTGCAGCAGGGTGAACGCGTGCGCGGCGGTACCCGCTGCGGGGATGCCGTACCGCTGTGCGGCCTGCAGATTGGACGTCGAGTCGAAGCCCGCGAGATAGGCCGCGCGCGCCGCGGCGACCGCCGCTTCCTCGTGGGTACGCCGCGACCCCATCTCGATGAGCGCGCGGCCGTCGGCCACACTCACCATGCGCGCCGCCGCGGAGGCGATCGCGCTGTCGTGGTTGAAGATCGACAGCGTCAGCGTCTCGAGTAGCACACACTCGGCGAAGGTGCCGCTCACCGACAGGATCGGTGAACCCGGGAAGTAGAAGTCGCCCTCGCGGTAGCCGTCGATGTCGCCGGAGAACCGGAAGTCGCGCAGCCACTCGACGGTGCGCGGAGCGAGAAAACCGGCGGCGAGTTCGAGTTCGGCCTCGTCGAACCGGAACGATCCGAGTGCCTCGATCAACCGCGCGGTGCCTGCGACGACGCCGTACCGCCGGCCCGGGGGAAGACGCCGGGCGAAGACCTCGAAGACGCACGGGCGGTCGCCCATGCCGTCCGCCAGGGCAGCCTCGAGCATGGTCAACTCGTACTTGTCCGTGAACAGTGCGGTGCCGGGACGACCGGCACGGTGAATGGCTTCGGGCACCCGATCACTGTAGAGCCACGGCCTCCGAGGCGGGTTTTTCGCCGTGCTCCGAAGTCGTACCCTGGGAACATGGCGCCGTGTAGTACGACCACTCCGCTCGACGTCCGATTCATGGCCGGCCAGGCCGTTCCGGCCATGGCGGGACAGGCCGTTCCGGCCGAGGCCGAAATCGTCGAGGAGATCGAAGCGGTCGACAGGCCATGGGTGACCGTGGTCTGGGACGACCCCGTCAACCTCATGCACTACGTGACGTTCATCTTCCAGAAGCTGTTCGGGTACAGCAAGGCCAAGGCCACCGAGCTCATGCTCAAGGTCCACAACGAGGGCAAGGCCGTCGTGTCGAGTGGTTCGCGTGACAAGATGGAACACGACGTGCAGCGTCTGCACGCCGCCGGACTGTGGGCGACGATGCAACGCGACGAATGATCCCCACAGGAGGGCCCGACCGACGTGCGGCAGTGGACCAGGAAGAACTCGCTCAGCGGCCCCAAGCTCCGGTCGGAGATGGACGCCCACGAAGCGTCGGTGCTGCGGTCGCTCGTGTCCTCCGTGCTGGGCATGCTCGAGGAACGCGCCGGACAGGCCCCGCAGGACGACCTCGCGGCGCTGACCGGCCTGCGCACCGGTAACGCCACCCCGCCCGAGATCCCGGCGCTGCGACGACTCCTTCCCGACTTCCACCGCCCCGACGCCGATGCCGTCGCCGATGTCGGCGACGACGCCGCCGACCTCAACGGTGCGATGCGGAGCCTGCACGAACCGAGCATCATCGATGCGAAGCTCGCCGCCGGCGCGGTCATCCTGCGCACCGTGCCCGAAGGCGGCGGCAAGGTGGTGCTCAATCCCGAACAGGCCGAAGCCTGGCTGTACGGGCTCAACGACGTGCGGCTCGCGCTCGGCACCACCCTCGGCATCGACGCCGACACCCCCGACGTCCTCGACGACGACGATCCGCGTGCCCCGCATCTCGACGTCTACCACTGGCTGACATGGATGCAGGACTCCCTCGTCCAGGCGCTTCAGCCGTGACCGTGCCGGGGCCGACCGATTCGCTGCTCGACGTGGCGGGTCTGAGTGTCGGTCACTGGCAGCGCCTCGATCCCGAGGTCACCGTCGGCACCCCCGAGATTCCCGGTACGGGCGCCGCCACGGGATGCACCGTCGTGCTCGCCGACCCGTCCGCCGTCGCATCGGTGGACGTGCGCGGCGGGGGACCGGGCACCCGGGAGACCGACCTGCTCGATCCGAGTCATTCCGTGCAGCGTGTCGACGCGGTCCTCCTCACCGGTGGCAGCGCATACGGGCTGGCAGCCGCCGACGGCGTGATGCGCTATCTCGAGAAGAACGGCAAGGGCATCCCGATGGGCGCGCCCGGCGCGGTCGTCCCGATCGTCCCCGGCGCCGTCATCTTCGACCTGCCGGTGGGTCAGTGGTCCGCGCGCCCGACCGCCGATTCCGGATGCACCGCCGCGGCCACCGCCAGCTCCACGCACCTCGAGCGCGGCAGCGTCGGCGCCGGCACCGGTGCCCGCGCCGGGGCACTCAAGGGCGGCATCGGCTCGGCGAGCGTGCGGATCACGGACGGTCCCGCGACCGGGGTGACCGTGGCGGCACTGATGGTCGCCAACCCCGTCGGCTCGGTGTTCGACCCCGTGACCGGACTGCCCTGGGGCGTCGACGCCGCGCGAGCCGAAGAACTCGGACTGTCGTCGCCCTCCGCGGCGGATCTGGCCGCGGCCCGCGCGCTCGGCGACAAGGGCACCGTCCTGAACACCACGATCGGTGTGGTCGCCACCGACGCACCGCTGTCGAAGGCGGCGTGCCGTCGCGTCGCAGTCACCGGGCACGACGGTCTCGGCCGCGCGATCCGTCCCGCGCACTCACCGCTCGACGGCGACACGATCTTCGCCCTCTCGACCGGCACCGCCGACGTCTCCGACGCACTGGGCGACGCCCCGTCGATCCTGGCCTTCGCCGCCGAACTGCCGATCCTCGCCGCGGTGTGCGAGGCCGCCGCGGTGGTGGTCGAACGCGCGATCGTCGACGCGATCCTGTCCGCGACCTCCGTGGCCGACATCCCCGCCTATCGCGACGTGCTGCCCTCGGTCTTCGGCCACTGACCGGTACGTGACGGCAGAATGGTGCCATGACCATTCCCAGCGGCACCGGCGCCGACACCCGCATCCGGCCGATCTGGCAACGTGCCGGACTGTGGATCGGCGGGTTCGTCGCGATGCTCTACGGCATCGAGACCGTCGATGCGGTGCTCCCCGCCGATCTCGACGCGGCCGGTGTCGAACCCCGCACCGCCGACGGGCTGTGGGGCGTGCTGTTCGCGCCGATCCTGCACGCCGACTGGGCCCACCTCACCGCCAACACCGTGCCCGCGCTCGTCCTCGGCTTCCTGGTGCTGCTCTCCGGCATCGGGCGCGGCCTGGCCGCGACCGCGATCATCTGGGTCGTCGCAGGAGTGGGGACGTGGCTGATCGCGGGCTCGGGCGAGACCCACATCGGAGCGTCGAGCCTGATCTTCGGGTGGCTCACCTATTTGATCGTGCGCGGAGTGTTCACCCGCAAGGCCGGGCAGATCCTGCTCGGAGTCGTGGTGCTGTTCCTCTACGGCGGCATGCTGTGGGGGGTGCTGCCGAGCGAACCGTGGATCTCCTGGGAAGGGCACTTCTTCGGTGCGGTCGGCGGCGTTCTCGCGGCGTGGGCGCTGTCCGCGGACGCGCGTCGCGCCCGTCGCACCACCCCCTCGGTCGTGCCGCGCTGACCACCCGCGCCGACAACCCGCCGATCGGCCGCGCGAAGTGGCCGAACGATCCGCGCGTCACACCTTCCCGGCCACTGTGAGTCTGCGCCGCAATACGCGCGTTGGCTTCATCGAGGGACCTTCGGCATGGCAGCATGGCTGATATGCGCATGACCGTTCTGGGGTGCTCGGGCAGTGTGGCCGGGCCGGATTCCGCAGCCTCCGGCTACCTGCTGACGGCACCGGACACCCCGCCCCTGGTCATCGACTTCGGTCCCGGCGTCCTCGGCGCGCTCCAGCGCCACGCCGACCCCGGCGAAGTGTCGATCCTCCTGTCCCATCTGCACGCCGATCACTGCCTCGACCTGCCCGGTCTGCTGGTCTGGCGCCGCTACTCGCCGTCCCCGCCGCAGGGCCGCGTCCTCACCTACGGTCCCGCCGGCACCGCCCACCGCATCGGTGTGGCGTCCGCGGAGATCCCCGGCGAGGTCGACGACGTCAGCGACACCCTGGACGTCCGGATGCTCGGCGACGGCGAGCAAATCCGGTTCGGGAGCCTGACCATCTGCCCCGGCCGCGTCCACCACCCGCCGGAGGCCTACGGCTTCCGCATCACCAGCGACTCCGGCCGCACCCTCGTCTACACCGGCGACACCGGCATGTGCGATTCGGTCGTCGAACTCGCCCGCGGCGCCCACGTGCTGCTCGCCGAGGCGTCGTGGACCCACGCGCCGGGGGAACGCCCCGAGGGCGTGCACCTCTCGGGCACCGAGGCCGGTCGCGTCGCGGCCCTCGCCGGTGTCGGCGAACTCCTCCTGACCCACATCCCGCCGTGGACCTCCCGCGAGGACGTCATCGCCGAGGCCAAGGCCGAGTACTCCGGACCGGTCCACGCGGTCACCGCCGGAGACGTGTACCGCATCTGAAAGGCCCGCCCCCGGATCGCCTAGGCTCGGACGAGTGACGACACGAGAAGACGGCAGAGCGGACGACGAACTCCGGAGCATTCGCATCACCCGGGGTTTCACCAACCACCCGGCGGGCTCCGTGCTCGTCGAATTCGGACAGACCCGCGTGATGTGCACCGCCAGCGTCGAGGAAGGCGTGCCGCGGTGGCGTAGGGGCTCCGGTCTCGGCTGGCTCACCGCCGAGTACGCGATGCTTCCCGCCGCCACCCACACCCGCAGCGGACGCGAATCGGTCAAGGGCAAGCTCGGCGGCCGCACCCAGGAGATCAGCCGGCTCGTCGGCCGGTCGCTGCGCGCATGCATCGACCTCGCCGCCCTTGGCGAGAACACCATCGCGATCGACTGCGACGTGCTGCAGGCCGACGGAGGCACCCGCACCGCGGCGATCACCGGCGCCTATGTCGCACTGTGCGACGCGGTGACCTACCTGCGTGCCGCGGGCAGCCTCGCCGACCCGCAGCCCATCTCGTGCCAGATCGCCGCCGTCAGCGTCGGCGTGGTCGACGGACGTGTCCGTCTCGACCTGCCCTACGAGGAGGACGTGCGCGCCGAGGTCGACATGAACGTCGTCGCCACCGAGACAGGCACCCTCGTCGAGGTCCAGGGCACCGGCGAAGGCGCGACCTTCCCGCGTTCCACGCTCGACGCGATGCTCGACTCCTCGCTCGCCGGCATCGAGGAACTGTGCCGGATCCAGCGCGAGGTGCTCGCCGAGCCGTACCTGGGCACCCTGCCCGAGCCGGTCGAGGCGGAGGTCGTCAAGAAGAAGTTCGGAGTCTGACGTGCGGGTGCTGGTCGCAAGTCGCAACGCGAAGAAGCTGCGCGAACTGCAGCGCGTGCTCGACCGCGCCGGGATCGACGGCATCGAACTCGTAGGTCTCGACACCGTCCCGCCCTACCCGGAGGCACCCGAGACGGGGGAGACCTTCGAAGCGAACGCCGGAGCCAAGGCCCGCGACGGCGCAGCCGCCACAGGGATGCCCTGCGTCGCCGACGACTCCGGTCTCGAGGTCGACGCCCTGCGCGGCATGCCCGGCGTGCTCTCGGCGCGCTGGAGCGGACGCCACGGCGACGACGAGGCGAACACCGCACTGCTGCTCGGCCAGATGCAGGATGTGCCGGACGAGCGTCGCGGCGCGGCCTTCGTGTCGGCGTGCGCGCTCGTGGTGCCGTCGGACGACGGATTCGTCACGACCGTCGTGCGCGGCGAATGGCGCGGCAGCATCGTGCGCGAGCCGCGCGGCGAGAACGGTTTCGGCTACGACCCGGTCTTCCGCCCCGAAGGCGAGGAACGCACCGCCGCGGAACTGTCCGCGGAGGAGAAGGACGCACAGTCGCATCGAGGACGGGCGCTCGCCCAGCTCGTGCCCGCCCTCGCTGCGCTCGCCGCAAGCGCCTGATTCGCGGCTCGCCGCGAGTCGCTAACGCGCGCCGGCCTGCGTCCCACGTTCCTCGCGCACGGGTTCCGCGGCGTCGGTATCCGATGCAGCAACAGCGTCGGATGCCGGCGCCGCAGTCGTCCCGGTCGTCGGTTGCGTATTCGGTTCGACGGGTTCGGCCGCCTCGTCGCCGCGGGAGAGTTCACCGCCCACAACGGGCCAGCCCGCAGCGACCAGCTGCTCACGGACGCGCTCGACGTCCTGCGGGTCCGGTTCCTCGTGGATCACCCCTGCCACGATCTTCCGCAGGGTGTCGTGGTCGACCTGCCGCTCCGGGTGCTCGGACGCGGTCGCCGCCGCCGTCTCGATCGCCTCGAGAAGTTCCTCGTCGGTGAGCCGACGCTCGAGCACGGCAAGCAACGCGAAGTGATCCTTGGCCGGGATCCCCTCGGGATATCCCGCACGCAACCAGTCCAGTACCACCCGTGGATTCCAACGCGCCATCGCCGCCTCCTCACTCACCGTCCCGCATCGGACCCTTCGAACCGAAGGGTCCGGCGGAAACCCCCTGTCAGGGTCACAGGGTTCCCGCCACGATAGCGAGGAACACCTGGTTCGCCCCGTCAGGGGAGCGACATGTCCCGCAGATACGCCGTGACCATGGCGGTGAGCTCGTCGGCCACGACGTCCCGATCCACCGGGGGACGGTCGAGAACACAGGAGACGGCCACGTTCTCGACCGTGCGCACGAAGATCCACGCGATCGCCTCCACAGGGCGGCTACCGCGTCCGCGGAGATGGAAACGCAGCCACATGGTCCTGACGAGATCGGCTCCCGGGCGCCGGTTGCTCGAACACCTCGGCGACCGTGCGGCACGCCGCGAACTGGCACCGAAGTTCGGTCCCGCGAAGCCGGACGTGGGTGCCCTGCAGGTATGACGAAAGCGGCCGCGGGAGGAGCATCGTGCTCCTCCCGCGGCCGCTTCGATCGGGAACTCGCGACGCGCGCCTACCGCGCAGATCAGCTCGCGTCGTGGGACGAGAGTTCGTCCCCTGCCCTGTCGTCCCCTACCCTGTCGTTCTCTGCCCTGTCCGTCTCCTCGAGGACCCAGCGCATCTCGACGACCGTGCCCTTCGGGCCGGCCGAGACCTGGACGTCGCTGGCCAGATTGCGGATCAGCGTCAGCCCGTGACCGCGTGAACGTCGGGCGTCGCTGTCGACGGCGTCGTGCCAGGAGCCGTGGTCGACGACCCGCACGACCACCTCACCCTCGTTGGGCAGATACGTCGCCTCGTAGTCGAGCGTGCCGTGCGCGTCGTCCGGCGCATAGGCGTGCTCGACGGCATTCGCGAGCGCTTCGTAGCTCGCGAGCAGTATGTCCTGTCGTTGGTCCTCGCTGAGGGGGAGCTTCGCCAGCCACCGCCTCGTGACGACCCGCAGGCCTGCAATCTCGGTCGGGTCGGCTCGCACACCCGACGAACGGATCTCGTCGGGAAAAAGCAAAGCTGACTCCTCGGGCGCAGACGACATGGCTCCTCGGTTCGTCGGGTACGGCGGTCTACTCGGAGACGCCTTCCGGCGAGTTACCGAGGCCGACGAGCGCGTCGTCGAGCTTCGGATGGATCGCCAGGACCTCTCCGAGGCCGAGGAGTTCGAGCGGGCGTGCCGTGGCGCTGCCATGTGCCACGACGGCGAAACCGGTGTTGTCGCCGGCTCGCTTGGACAACTCGACCAACAGAGCGATACCCATCGAAGCGAGGAAATCAACCCCGCTGAGGTCGACGATAAGACCGGAGATGTCGGTGTCGAGGAGTGCGAGGGCTTCCTGCTCGAGGAGCGGGGCACTCGTCATGTCGACTTCGCCGTTGACGGACAGTACGGCCACGGAGCCGATACGGCTCGTGGAAACAGTCATATGCGGATGCGCGGTCATGGGATCGTTCACCTTGCCATCATGCAAGATCGTGCCGATAGATGCACATATCGGTCCGTCGGCCGTGGCCGCGACCCGCCGTGACCACCCTGTGACCATGCTGTCGTCGAGTCTGTAATGTTCCCTTTCGAGCAGGGAGGGAGGGGCGCCGAGTGGACATGCACCGAGCGCAGAGCGAGTCGGTCGAACCACCGTCGTTGCTCCTCATCGAGGACGATCCGGGCGACGCGCTCATCGTGGAGGAACTCGTCGTCGACAGTGCCCCCGAGATGACTGTCGTGTGGGTGCAGACACTTGCGCAGGCCCGCGACGAACTCGCCACGTCGGCTCCCGACTGCGTACTTCTCGACCTCCACCTGCCCGATGCGAGCGGCCTCGAAGCCGTCGCCCGCATCCAGGAAATCACCGATTCCGTCCCCATCGTCGTCCTCACCGGCCTCGCGGAGGAACAGACCGGCCTCGCCGCGCTGTCCGTCGGCGCCCAGGACTATCTCGTCAAGGGACGCGTCGAACCCGATCTGTTCGGCCGCGCCGTCCGCTACGCCATCCAGCGAAAGCAGACCGAGATCGCTGCGGCGGAACTCCAGGCGAGCCAGCTTCACGCGCAGGAGAACGCCCGACTCGAACGCGGCCTGCTCCCGTCCCCACTCCTGCGCGACGGGCAGGACTTCGACGTCGTCGCCCGTTACCGACCCGGCCGGTCGTCTGCTCTTCTCGGCGGCGACTTCTACGACGTCGTGCAGACCGGCGACGGCACCGTCCACGTCCTCATCGGCGACGTCTCCGGTCACGGCCCCGACGAGGCCGCCCTCGGCGTGGGCCTGCGCATCGCGTGGCGCACGCTCGTGCTCAGCGGGGTAGACGGTCCCCGCCGCTTGCACCAACTCGAGGAACTGCTCGTCGCCGAGCGCACGGAGAGTCGCTTCTTCGCGTCGATGACGAACCTCACGATGTGTGCCGACCACGGCACCGTCGAGGTCATGCGGGCCGGTCATCCCGGGCTGCTGCTCCGCCACCGCGGAACCATCGACTGGATCGAAGCGCCCGGTGGTCCCGCTCTCGGCCTGCTGCCGGGAGTGGCCACCTGGCCCGTCCACGAGTTGGATCTGCCCGAGGGCGGCGCGATCGTGTTGTTCACCGACGGATTGTTCGAGGGTCATCGAGGCGACGGCCCGGAACGACTCGGTGAGGAAGGACTCCTCGAGCTCGCGCGCGAACGCGCCCATCTGCCGGCTGCCGAGTTCACCGACTCGCTGATCGACGGTGCCGAGAAACTCGCGGACAGTAGGGGAGGGCTGTCCGACGACGTGGCAGTCGTCCACGTGCAATGGAACAGGAAGTGATCATCACCGCATGACGAACAGCGACGCAACGGCGGAGACGGGGGACGTGCGTCGCCCTCCCTCTCGCAGGATGACGGTCCAGGCATGGTTCCTGCTCGTACTCGGCGTGATGGGTGTGTTGGTGGTCGTCGGCACCGTGGTCGGCAGCCACTTCCTCCGTGAGACGACCGAATACTCCAACTACGTGCGCGACCGGATCCAGCCCGCCCGCGTCGAGGCGTACCGGTTGCAATCGGCGCTGATCAACCAGGAGACGGGCGCACGGGGCTACATTCTCGCCGCCGATCCCGATTTCCTCATGCCCTACGAGGAGGGACGGCGGGAGGAGGAGGCTGCCGCCGCCGAGTTGCGCGCTCTCGTCGGCGACGAGGAGAAGCTGATGGCGGACCTCGACGCGATCGAAACGCACGCGGCGCAGTGGCGACGCGTGTACGCCGAACCGCTCATCTCCACCGTCGTACCGGGGGAACCGCAGTTCGTGGATCCCGCCGTCGTCGATGCGGGCCGCGTCGCGTTCGACCGGCTCCGGGCGGCGTTCGAGGTCCAGAACGCCGATCTCACGCAGGCCCGAGAGGACGGCATCGCGACTCTCGAGGACACCCGCACCACGCGCGACCGCATCCTTGCCGGCATGGTCGTGGTTTTCCTGCTCGCCGGCGTGGGCCTGGCAGTCCTGCTCCAGATGATCATGGTCCGTCCGATCCAGCGTCTGCGACAGGCATCGCGCAGCGTCGTCGCGGGCCAGAACTTCGAGCGCGAGATCGAGCCGCAGGGCCCCGCCGACATCTATGCGCTGGGTCGCGACGTCGAGGACATGCGCGAGCGGATCGTGCGCGAACTGCAGGTCGCGCACGAGCGTGAGGAGCAACTCGAGAACCAGACGACGGAACTGCGGCGCTCGAACTCCGAACTCGAACAGTTCGCCTACGTCGCCTCCCACGACCTGCAGGAGCCGCTGCGCAAGGTCGCGTCCTTCTGTCAGCTACTCGAGAAGCGTTACGGCGACAAGCTCGACGAACGCGGCACCCAGTACATCGCCTTCGCGGTCGACGGCGCGAAGCGTATGCAGGTGCTCATCAACGACCTGCTGACCTTCTCCCGCGTCGGACGCGTCAGCGACGCGCACGTCCGCACCGAACTGGACGTGACCCTCGACGCGGCTCTGACGAACATCTCCCAGGCGGTCGAGGAATCCGGGGCGGAGATCACCCGGCCCGAGTCCCTGCCGACGATCGTGGGCGATCCCACACTGATGATCATGTTGTGGCAGAACCTGATCGGCAACGCGATCAAATTCCGCCACGAGGACAGGCCCGTGGAGATCCGGGTCGACTGCGAGGAGATCGTCGACGGGGACGACGAGTTCTGGCGATTTTCCGTGCAGGACAACGGAATCGGTATCGCCGAAGAGTTCGCCGACAAGGTCTTCGTGATCTTCCAGAGGCTGCACGGCCGGGACGTCTACACCGGCACCGGCATCGGCCTGGCCATCTGCCGCAAGATCGTCGAATACCACGGTGGAGAGATCTGGCTCGACCCGCAGTATCGGGAAGGCAGTCGATTCTGCTTTACGATTCCCAAGGCAGGCGACGACATGTCTGCAACCGAAGTCGCTCTGAAAGGGGCATCTGCATGAGCGTTTCCGGGCGGCCGATCGACGTCCTCCTCGTCGAGGACGACCCCGGCGACGAATTGATGACGCGCGAAGCGTTCGAGGACAACAAGATCGGAAACACCCTTCACGTGGTCCGCGACGGCGAGGAGGCACTCGACTTCCTCTACCGGCGCGGAGAGTACGAGAGCGCCCCTCGGCCCGACCTGATCCTCCTCGACCTGAACCTGCCCAAGTACGACGGACGGCAGGTCCTCGAGCAGGTCAAGTCCGACACCGACCTCACCGACATCCCCGTCGTCGTCCTCACGACCTCGGCAGCGGAGGAGGACATCCTCCGCAGCTACAAGCTGCACGCCAACGCGTACGTGACGAAGCCGGTCGACCTCGATCAGTTCATCCACGCGGTGCGCCAGATCGACGAGTTTTTCGTGCAGGTGGTGCGCCTGCCGCGACGCTGAGCGCGCTCGTTCGCAACGAAATCGGGCGGATCCTTCGAAAGGATCCGCCCGATTCGTGTTCGTGGAGGTTACCGGCTCAGACGCCGAAGTCGGCCTTCACCTGCTGGGTGCGCTTGTGCTCGACGAAGAAGGACAGGAACGGGATGGTGCCCGCCAGGAGCGTCCACACCGTCCGGGCGATCGGCCAGCGCACCTTGATTGACAGGTCGAAGGTGAGGACCAGGTACACCGCGTACACCCAGCCGTGCACGATCGCGATCCAGGCCGGCACGTTCTCGACACCGATGATGTACTTGGCGACCATCTCACCGGTGAGGATCAGCAGCCAGATACCGGTCGCGTAGGCGAGCACGCGGTAACGCAGCAGAGCCGACCGGATCTTCTTGCGGTCGGCCTCACTGACGACGCGCGGCGTAGTGGCCTGGCCGGACGCCTGCTCGGGGGTCGTGCTCACTGAGCGCTCCTATCGGACCTGCGCGCAAGCTGCGCGAGGTACTCGTTGTACTCGTTGATCTGTTGTGCGTCGGGATCCGCGGCCTCCTGCTCGCGTGCCTCGGCGAGCGTGCGCGGACGGGTGGGAAGAAGATCTTCGGGGATCTCGGTGGGCTCGTCCGGCTCGGACGGGCGTCGTCCGCCGGTGCTTTCGGCTTCCTGCTCCTCGGCCTCGAGGCGGACGAAGCGCCGGTAGGCGTAGACGCAGAAGAAGGCGAAGGCCGGCCACTGGAGGGCGTAGCCGAGATTCTGGTAGGTGCCGCCGACCGCTTCGAACCGGACCCACTGCCAGTAACCGAGGCCGAGGCATCCGGTCGCGGCCACCAGGACCAGGATGATCAGGGCCAACCGGCGGGGAGGGCGATGCTCGGACACGCCCTCGACGGTACCCGAACGGTGCACCGACCTGCCAAGACCGGTCGGTGCACCGTGGGTGAGGTCACGTGGTGCGCGAGGGGGGACTCGAACCCCCACGTCCTAAGACACGGGTACCTAAAACCCGGGCGTCTGCCAATTCCGCCACTCGCGCCAGACCTCAGCAGGATACGGCATGGCCGTCACTCCGGCGCCATACGGAGTTGTACGTTTCGTCCGGCCCAGGTGGGCGTCTGACTGTGGCAGTTGGGGCACAGGAAGCGGAGGTTCTCCGGGCGGGAGTCGTTAGGGTTTCCGTCGATGTGGTCGACGTGCAAGGTGAGCGGTCTCCCGTTCCACTCGGGCTCGGTGCCGCATCGGCTGCACCGGTAGGGGCGTCCGTACTCGACGAGCGCCCGTCGGAGCTGATCCGGTTTCGTGCGTCTGGATCCGCGCGGTTTCTCGATGAGGAGGTCCTGCCACTCGTGACGGACGTACGGTCTGCGCTCGGTCGTCCTGGGCCGTCCGGTGAAGTGGGACGTGTCGATGCCGAGGGCGCGGATCCGGCGGCTCAGATGCGTGTGGTGCCCGCCATTGGGTTTGAGGCCGAAGTACCGCATGACCTCGGCGAAGTTGACGCAGTTCCGAACCGCTTCCTGCAGCATCTCTTCGGTGTACTTGACCGGTCGCGTCATAATGCCGCCTCTTCGGGTTCCGCTCCGATCCGGCCGGGAGTCCGCTCGGGGGGCTCGCCGAGAACGCGACGTGCGTTCCTGCCCGCCCAGGTCGGCGTCTGACTGTGGCAATTCGGGCACAGGAAGCGAAGGTTGTGCGGGCGGGAGTCGTTCGGATTGCCGTCGACGTGATCGATGTGGAGCGCGAGCGGAGATTCGAGCCACTCCGGTCCGATGCCGCACATCTCGCACTCGTGTGCACGACCGTGTTCGAGGAGTGCGCGCCTGAGCGCTCTGGTCTCCTTCCGGTTCGAGCCGGCCGGTGCGACCGTGAGCACGTCCGACCAGTGCAGCCGGTTCCGGGCCGGTCGTCCCTTCTGGTGGGCCATGCCCCGGAAATGTGATGTGTCGATTCCGTAGGCCTCGATCCGTCGTTTCACGACGACGTAACTACCTCCGCCTGCTCGAAGCCCCAAGTAGCGGAGAACACCTGCAGTACTGATCGACGCGGTCACTGCTTCCTCCAGCAGTTCCCTCGTGTACTCGATCCGCTTCCCCATCTCGCCCCCATCTCGAATGTCTGTTCGATCCGGCCGAAGGCTAACCGCGGGCGCCGACACGTTTTCGATCTTGCGATGCACGATCCGCGACGCCCGTCAATAGGTAACGATTTGATAACGAAAAACGTGAGGGATTCCTCGGGTTCGTGGACGTCCACGCATCGGCGCAGCCAGGAGTGATTCGGGTTACCGACCAGTTACTTTCGAGCGGTCTTGTGAGGGGGATCACTGGCAGGGGTGGTGCTGGACAAACTCCGCGAAACAAAACATGAGGAACCCCTCATGATTTTGTGCGAACCTGGGCGTGCCCGAACAGCAGACCACTAGTCCAGCAGCACACCGGCGCGCAGCGCTGACACACGAAGCCTCGACGCCGGGGTGTTCAGGAGAGGAACCACACGCGTGACGATCGACGAGACCACACCAGGCGACAACGGACGGAACTCGAAGGCATCACGACGCACCACCGATCGGTCCACGGCAGCCGCTCCGGCCCGTGCCCTGGTCGACAAGCTCCTCGCGGGTGAGCCCTACGCGCTCGCCTTCGGCGGCCAGGGTGCCCCCTGGCTCACCTCGCTCGAGGAGCTCAGCCGCGACAACGGACTCGAACCGGTCCTCACCGACCTGGTCAACCGCGCCACCGCGCACCTCGCCCCGGTCGCGGGCGACCTCGTCGTGGTCCGCCCGACGGGCTTCGACCCCGTCGCGTGGATCCTCGAGGCCGAACTCGCCGACGAGGACGACGCGCCCGCCGGCCCCTCCGAAGCAGCTCTCACCTCTGCCGCCGTGTCGCTGCCCGGCGTCTTCCTCACCCAGGTCGCCGCGCTGCGCGCGCTCGCGAACCAGGGCCTCGACGTCGACTCCGTCGCACCGAGCGCGGTTATCGGCCACTCGCAGGGCGTCCTCGCCGTCGAGTCCGTCGCCGCCGCCGGCCGCAAGGACGCCGAAATCCTCGCGATCGCCCAGCTCATCGGTGCCGCCGCGACCCTCGTCGGTCGCCGCCGCGGCCTGATCTCCGGCGCCGGCAAGTACCCGATGCTCGCCGTCGCCAACGTCGACCCCGAGCGCCTGCGCGCGATCGTCGCCGAGGTCTTCGAGGGCCAGGACCCCGAGCGCAGCGCCGTCGTCGCGATCCGCAACGCCCGTCGTCGCGTCGTGCTGTCGGGCCCGCCCGCCGCTCTCGAGCGCGTGCAGCAACGCTGCGAGCAGATCTCCGCCGCGGAGACCCGTGAGCGCGAGGCCAAGAAGCGCGGTGGCGCCGTGTTCTCCCCGACCTTCGAGCCCGTCGCGGCCGAGGTCGGCTTCCATCACCCCGCCTTCGCCGATGCCGTGGAGCAGGTCGCCGACTGGGCCGCCCGCTGCGAGCTCGACTCCGAGCTCGCGCGCAGCCTGGCGCAGGCCATCCTCGTCGCCCCGATCGACTGGGTCGAGCAGGTCGACTCCGCCGTCGCGTCCGGTGCCTCGTGGATCCTCGACCTCGGTCCGGGCGAGCTCCTCACCCGCATGACCAGCTCGGGCCTGCGCGGTCAGAGCGTCGGCATCATCGCCGCCGCGACCCGCGGCGGTCAGCGCAACCTCCTCACCCCGGGCGCCGAGCCCGAGGTTCCGCGTGCCTGGTCGGAGTTCGCTCCGAAGCCGGTCGCGTTGCCCGACGGCCGCATCGCCGTCGAGACGGCCTTCACCCGCCTGACGGGCCGCTCGCCCATCCTGCTCGCGGGCATGACCCCCACGACCGTCGATCCGAAGATCGTCGCCGCGGCCGCGAACGCCGGTCACTGGGCCGAGCTCGCCGGCGGCGGTCAGGTCACCGAGCAGATCTTCGCCGACCACGTCGCCGAGCTCACCGAGCTGCTCGAGCCGGGCCGCGCCGTCCAGTTCAACTCGATGTTCCTGGACCCCTACCTGTGGAAGCTGCACGTGGGCGGCAAGCGCCTCGTACCCAAGGCCCGCGCGGCCGGTGCGCCCTTCGACGGTGTCGTCGTCACCGCCGGTATCCCGGAGCTCGACGAGGCCGTGCAGATCATCTCCGACCTGCGTGAGGCCGGCATCGAGCACGTCGCCTTCAAGCCGGGCACGGTGGCGCAGATCCGTTCGGTGATCCGTATCGCCAACGAGGTCCCGGACTATCCGGTCATCGCCCACATCGAGGGCGGCCGCGCCGGTGGTCACCATTCGTGGGAGGACCTCGACGATCTGCTCCTCGACACCTACGCCGAGCTGCGCACGCGCCCGAACTTGGTGCTGTGCGTCGGCGGTGGCATCGGTACGCCGGAGAAGGCCGCCGAGTACCTGACCGGTCGCTGGTCGACCGTCTACGGTTTCCCGGCGATGCCGCTCGACGGCATCCTCGTCGGTACCGCCGCGATGGCGACCCTCGAGGCCACCACGGCTCCCGAGGTCAAGCAGCTGCTCGTCGACACCCCCGGCACTCCCGACTGGGTTGCCGCCGGCACCGCGACCGGCGGTATGGCCTCCGGTCGCAGCCAGCTCGGCGCCGACATCCACGAGATCGACAACGCCGCTTCGCGCACGGGCCGCCTCCTCGACGAGGTCGCCGGTGATGCCGACGCCGTGGCCGCGCGCCGAGCCGAGATCGTCGATGCGCTGAACGGAACGGCGAAGCCGTACTTCGGCGACCTCGACACCATGACCTACCTGCAGTGGCTCGAGCGCTACCTCGAGCTGGCGGTCGGCGCGGACAACGGTGCCGAGTTCGACTGCGGCACCGATCTGGCGGACGTCCTCGCCGAGGCGCACACCAGCCCGTGGCTGGACGTGTCGTGGCGTGAGCGTTTCCGCGACATGCTGCAGCGCGCCGAGGCCCGCCTGCATCCCGTCTGCCGGGGCCCGATCCCGACGTTGTTCGACGACGACGCGGTGCTCGAGCGCCCGTACGCCGCGATCAAGTCGCTGCTCGCGCAGTATCCCGACGCGGGTGACGTCGTGCTGCATCCCGCCGACGTGCCGTTCTTCGTGTCGCTGTGCCGCACCCCCGGCAAGCCCGTCAACTTCGTTCCGGTCGTCGACCAGGACGTGCGTCGCTGGTGGCGTTCGGATTCGCTGTGGCAGGCCCACGATCCGCGTTACTCCGCCGACCAGGTGTGCGTGATCCCCGGCACCGTCGCCGTTGCCGGCATCACCCGTGTCGACGAGCCGGTCGGTGAACTCCTCGACCGTTTCGAGAAGGCCACGGCCGACGAGCTCGTCGCCGAGGGCGCGGAGCCGGTGGAGCTCGCCGCGCGTCGTCACCGCGACATCGCGCCGGGTCTGCTCGACGCCGTGCTGTCCTCGCCGGACGTCTCGTGGGCGGGTCGCCAGACCCGCAACCCGATCCACCGTCTCGGTGATCTGGACGAGTGGACCGTCGAGTCGGAGACCGCTGCCTCGCACGCCCCGACGGGTGCGACCCTGACGATCCTCGACGACGAGCACGTCGGCCTGCGGGTTCCGCTGGTGCGCGACAAGGCCGTCGAGATCCGCCTGACCGTGCCCGCCTCGGTCGTCTCCGGTGGCGCGCCTGTCGTCACCGAGGCCGACGCCGATGCGTCGATGTCCGCTCTGCTCGGTGTCGCCGCCGGTCAGGAACTGCCCGAGGTCAGGAAGGGCGCTGCCCGTATCACTCTCGGCTGGCTGCCGGAGAAGATCGCCGACCACGCCGGTGTCACCGGTTCGGGTCTGCCCGCCACCCTGACGCCGAGCGGCAATGGTGTGCCCGATGTGCTCGTGGGTGCCTGCTGGCCGGCCGTCTTCGCCGCGCTGGGCGCCGCCCGCACCGAGACCGACCTGTCGGTCATCGAGGGCATGCTCGACCTGGTCCACCTGGACCACGCGATCGACGTCAAGAACGGTCTGCCGACCGATCCCGCCTTCCTGGGCGTCAAGGCCGAGGTCACCGGTGTCTCCGACACCGACCTGGGTCGCGTCGTCGAGGTCGACGTGGTCATCACCGCCGACAGCGGTGACGGCTCGGGCGACCGGGTGGTCGCCACCCTGGCCGAGCGGTTCGCGATCCGCGGCCGCACCGGCACCGCCGATCTCGCCGATCCGGTTCGCGCCGGTGGCGCTCTCACCGAGGCCGTCACCGACACGCCGCGTCGTCGCCGCCGCGACGCCGTGATCGTCGCGCCGACCGACATGAGCGCCTTCGCGAAGGTCTCCGGCGACCACAACCCGATCCACACCTCCGACAACGCCGCGCTGCTCGCCGGTCTCGGAAGCCCGATCGTCCACGGCATGTGGCTGTCGGCTGCGGCCCAGCAGGTCGTCACCGCGATCGAGCAGGACGCGAAGCTGCCGGTCCGTCGCCTGACGGCATGGACCACTCGCTTCCTGGGCATGGTCCGTCCGGGCGCGAAGATCGACGTGCGCGTCGACCGCATCGCCACCGACGGTGGTGCCGAGGTCGTCGAGGTCGGCTGCCGCGTCGACGGTGATCTGGTGATGGTCGCGACCGGCCGTATCGCCGCGCCGAAGACCGTCTACGCGTTCCCGGGCCAGGGCATCCAGCGTCCCGGCATGGGCCTCGACGCCCGTGCCCGCTCGAAGGCCGCCCGCGAGATCTGGGAGCGCGCCGACAAGCACACCCGCGAGGCGCTCGGCTTCTCGATCCTGGCCGTGGTCCGCGACAACCCGACGGTCCTCAAGGCCCGCGGTGTCACCCACAAGCACCCCGACGGCGTGCTGCACCTGACCCAGTTCACGCAGGTCGCGATGGCGACCCTCGGTGTCGCGCAGATCGCCGAGCTCGAGGAGGCCGGTGCGTTCGTCGACGACGCCTTCCTGGCCGGTCACTCGGTGGGCGAGTACAACGCGCTCGCCGCGGTCGCCGGTGTGCTGCCGCTCGAGGCCGTCCTCGAGGTGGTCTTCCAGCGTGGCTCCGCGATGCACGCACTCGTGCCGCGCGACGAGCACGGCCGCTCGAACTACCGCATGGCCGCGATCCGGCCGTCGCAGTTCGGTGTGGACGATGCGGACCTGCAGGCCTTCGTCGCCGGTGTCGCCGAGGAGACCGGGGAATTCCTGGAGATCGTCAACCTCAACCTGCGCGGATCGCAGTACGCGATCGCCGGTACGGTCGCCGGCCTCGAAGCCCTCGAGTCCGTGATCGAGCGCAAGGTCGCCGAGTTCGGTGGCAAGCGCGCGTTCATCCTCGTCCCGGGCATCGATGTGCCTTTCCACTCGACCGTGCTGCGCGGCGGTGTCGACGACTTCCGTGAACGTCTGCTCGCCCTGCTGCCGCAGGAGATCGACCCGAACATCCTCATCGGCCGGTACATCCCGAACCTCGTGCCCAAGCCGTTCAACCTGGGTCGCGAGTTCATCCAGGAGATCGCCGACCTGGTGCCGTCGCAGCCGCTCGCCGACGTCCTCGCGGATTTCGACAGCTGGTCGGCCAAGCCGGTCGAGCTCACCCGCGTGGTGCTCGCCGAGTTGCTGGCCTGGCAGTTCGCGTCGCCGGTGCGCTGGATCGAGACGCAGGACCTGCTGTTCGCCGACGAGACCGACGGTGGTCTCGGTGTCGAGCGGTTCGTCGAGGTAGGCCTCGGTGGCGCGCCCACCGTCGCGAACCTCGCGTCGCAGACGCTGAAGCTGCCCGGTCGTTTCGGTCAGCCCGTCGAGGTGCTCAACATCGAGCGCGAGGCGTCGATCGTGTACTCGACCGACACCGATCCCGCTCCGGTCGAGGACGACGAGCCGGTCGCACCGGCTGCCGAGTCCGCTCCCGCCGCTGCTGCGGCCCCGACACCCGCCGCGGCTCCCGCTGCGCCGGCCGGTGGCCCGACCCCGGACGACATCGCGTTCAAGGCCGCCGACGCCACCAAGGTGCTCATCGCCCTGTGGACGAAGCTGCGCCCGGATCAGATCGGCTCCGCCGACACGATCGAGGCGCTGTGCGACGGCGTGTCCTCGCGTCGCAACCAGCTGCTCGTCGACCTCGGTTCCGAGCTCTCGCTCGGCGCGATCGACGGTGCCGCCGACGCCGACATGGGTGCCCTCGCCGGCACGGTCGACCGTCTCGCCCGCACCTACCGCCCCTTCGGCCCGGTGCTGTCGGACTCGATCAACGATCACCTGCGCAAGGTGTTCGGTCCGTCGGGCAAGCGTCCCGCCTACGTCGCCGACCGCGTCGCCAAGGTGTGGGGTCTGGGCGAGGGCTGGGCGTCGCACGTCACCGCCGAAGCTGCTCTCGGCAGCCGCGACGGTTCGTCCGTCCGCGGCGGCGACCTGGGGGGCCTGACCGATGGTGCCCTCGCGGATGCCGCTTCGGTCGACAAGCTGATCGACGCCGCCGTGCAGTCGGTGGCCTCGCGTCGCGGAATCGCCGTGTCGATGCCGTCCGCCGGTGGCGGCGGGGGAGCGACGGTCGACGCCGCTGCCCTCGGCGAGTTCGCCGAGCAGATCACCGGCCGCGACGGGGTTCTCGCCAGTGCCGCACGTCTCGTGCTCGAGCAGCTCGGCCACACCGGGCAGGTCTCGGGCCTGGCCGACAAGGCCGACGACGAACTCGTCGACCTGGTCTCCGCGGAGCTCGGCTCCGACTGGCCGCGTCTGGTCGCTCCGGCCTTCGACGAGCGCAAGGCCGTCCTGATCGACGACCGCTGGGCCACCGCCCGTGAGGACCTGGCCCGCGTCTGGCTCGGGGAAGGGGCGAGCGGAGCGACGGGGGATTCGAACAGCTTCGACGTCGAACGCTTCATCGGTGCGGGTCGGACCGTGGCTGCGCACGCCGAGTTCTGGGGCCGCAAGGCCACCGAGGCCGGCCGTACGGAGCTCGCGCAGACCTACGCCGCGATCGCCGAGACCGCCGTCGTCACCGAGGGTGCCGAGTACGCGGACGAGGTCGCCGTGGTCACCGGCGCCAGCAAGGGCGGTATCGGCGCAGCCGTCGCCGCGAAGCTGCTCGCCGGCGGTGCGACGGTCGTCGTCACCACGTCCTCGCTGAACGACAGCCGCCTGGGCTTCTACAAGGAACTGTACGCACGCAACGCTCGTGCCGGCGCCGCGCTGTGGGTGGTTCCCGCGAACATGGCGTCCTACAGCGACGTCGACGCCCTGATCGAGTGGATCGGCACCGAGACCGTCGAGGTCGCCGGTGGTGCGAAGAAGCTCATCAAGGACGCGCTCACCCCGACGCTGCTCTTCCCGTTCGCCGCGCCGCGCGTGGCGGGCTCGCTCGCCGACGCCGGTGCGCGGGCCGAGATGGAGATGCGGGTGCTGCTGTGGTCGGTCGAGCGACTGATCGCCGGACTGTCGAAGATCGGGTACGACCGCGACGTCGACACCCACCTGCACGTCGTGCTGCCCGGTTCGCCGAACCGCGGCAAGTTCGGTGGCGACGGTGCCTACGGTGAGGCCAAGGCCGCACTCGACGCGGTCATCAACCGCTGGAGCGCCGAGCGCACCTGGGCCGAGCGCGTCACCCTCGCCCACGCCCTCATCGGCTGGGTGCGCGGCACGGGCCTGATGGGCGGCAACGACCCGCTGGTCGAGGCTGTCGAGGCTGCCGGTGTCCGCACCTGGTCGACGGACGAGATGGCCGACGAGCTGCTGAAGCTGGTCGGACCGGAGGCCACGCGTCTCGCTGCCGAGGCTCCGCTCGTCGCGGACCTGACCGGTGGACTGTCCGAGGTGGACGTCGACCTGCCGGCGCTCGCGAAGCAGGCGCAGGAGGCGGCCGACGCCGTCGAGGCCGACGAGGACGGCACCGCGACCATCGCGGCGCTGCCCGAGCCTCCGCGCGCCGAGGAGCTGCCGACCCCCGAGTGGGGCACGGTCACCGCCGACCTCGCCGACACGGTCGTCATCGTCGGTGCCGGCGAGCTCGGCCCCTACGGCTCCGCTCGCACCCGCTTCGAGATGGAGGTCGACGAGGAACTGTCGGCCGCCGGTGTGCTCGAGCTGGCGTGGGTCACGGGCCTGATCGGCTGGGAGAACGATCCCAAGCCGGGCTTCTACGACACCGAGACCGGTGAGCTGGTGCCCGAGGCGGAGATTGCCGACCGCTACCACGACGCGGTGGTCGAGCGTTGCGGCATCCGCCGCTACGGCGACGACGGTGCGATGATCGACAACACGGCTCCGCTGCTGACCTCGGTCTTCCTCGACAAGGACCTGTCCTTCGTCGTCGGTTCCGAGGCCGAGGCCCGCGCGTTTGTCGACTCCGATCCGGAGAACACGGTCGCGTCGGTCGACGCCGAGTCGGGCGACTGGACGGTCACCCGCAAGGCAGGCACCGAGATCCGCGTGCCGCGCAAGGCGAAGCTGACCCGCACGGTCGGTGGCCAGATCCCGACCGGCTTCGACGTCACCAAGTGGGGCATCCCCGCCGACATGGCGGACTCGGTGGACCGGGTGGGTCTGTGGAACATCGTCACCACGGTCGATGCCTTCCTCACCGGTGGCTTCACCCCGTCCGAGCTGCTGCGCTGGGTACACCCGTCGATGGTCGCCAACACGCAGGGCACCGGCATGGGTGGCATGTCCTCGATGCGGTCGCTGTACATCGACACGCTGCTCGGCGAGTCGCGGGCGAACGACATCCTGCAGGAGGCTCTGCCGAACGTCATCGCCGCGCACGTCGTCCAGTCGTACGTCGGTGGCTACGGCGCGATGGTGCACCCGGTCGCGGCGTGCGCCACGGCTGCGGTCTCCGTCGAGGAGGGCGTGGACAAGATCAAGCTCGGCAAGGCCGATCTGGTCGTCGCCGGTGGTTTCGACGATCTCGGTATCGAGGGCATCGTCGGCTTCGGTGACATGTCCGCGACCGCCAAGTCGGAGGACATGCAGGCCAAGGGCATCAGCGATCGTCGCTTCTCCCGCGCCAACGACCGTCGTCGCGGTGGATTCGTCGAGTCGGCCGGTGGCGGCACGATCCTGCTCGCCCGCGGCGATGTCGCGCTCGAGATGGGCCTGCCGGTGCTCGGTGTGGTCGCCTGGGCCGGATCGTTCGCCGACGGTGTGCACACCTCGATCCCGGCGCCCGGCATCGGTGCGCTCGGTGCGGGTCGCGGTGGACGCGAGTCGGGTCTCGCGAAGGAACTGCGCAAGCTCGGTCTCACGGCCGACGACATCGCGGTGATCTCCAAGCACGACACCTCGACCGCCGCGAACGACCCGAACGAGGCCGAGCTGCACGAGCGTCTGGCCGGTGCGCTGGGCCGCAGCGAGGGCAACCCGATGTTCGTGGTCTCGCAGAAGTCGCTGACCGGTCACGCCAAGGGTGGCGCCGCCGCCTTCCAGCTGATCGGCCTGTGCCAGGTCCTCGCGCAGGGTGTGGTTCCGCCGAACCGCAGCCTCGACTGTGTCGACGAGAAGATGGCGGAGTTCGAGCACCTGGTGTGGCCGCGCACGCCGATCCGGTTCGGCGAGCAGCTCCCGCTCAAGGCGGGTCTGCTCACGAGCCTCGGCTTCGGGCACGTGTCGGGTCTGATCGCGGTGGTCCATCCGCAGGCGTTCGTCGAGGCGATCCCGGCGGAGCGCCGGGAGGTCTACCTGGCGAAGGCGGCCGAGCGCACCGTCGCCGGCAAGCGTCGCCTGGTGGACGCGATGACCGGTGGAGCGTCGCTCTACCAGCGGCCCGCGGATCGTCGTCTCGGTGACGATCACGTGCTGGCTTCGGCCACGCGTCAGCTCGAGGCGGACATGCTGCTCTCGCCGGAGGCTCGCCTCGGTGAGGACGACGTGTACCGCTCCGGTCTGCCCGGCTGCAAGTAGGCACGGGTCTCGGGATGGGAGTTGCGGGTGTCGGGTTCGACCTCGTGTCGGTGCCGGAGTTCGCGGAACAGCTGGGTCGGACGGGAACGACGATGCTGGCGAACTTCACACCGGGTGAGCGTCGCGACGCGAACACCCGCAGCTCCGATCCCGCCCGGCACTTCGCCGCCCGGTGGGCGGCGAAGGAGGCGGTGATCAAGGCGTGGTCGGCGTCGCTGTTCGGCAGCCCACCGGTGCTACCGGAGACGATCCATCAGCAGATCGAAGTGGTCTCGGACGCGTGGGGTCGCCCGAGCATCCGGCTGCACCGGCAGGTCGCCGAGAAGCTGACCGGCGTCCGGATCCATGTGTCGTTGACCCACGACGGTGACATGGCCGGCGCGTTCGTCGTCCTCGACGAGGTCGACGGCCGGCGTACGTAGATGTGGGGACTCAGGCCGAGGGAGCGCTGGCTTCCTCGGCCTGATCCGTTTCGGTGTCCTGCCGGCCGGCCTGTCCGCGTGCGGATTCCTCGCGTTCCTCGCGGCGTTGGCGTCGCTTGGCCTGAGCGCGTGAGTCCTGTTCGGCGATCTGCAGGTAGGCGACCATGATGCGCTTGAGTTCGACGACGGCGTCGGCGTGGGTCTGGTCGTCCTGCACCGAGAAGTTGAGCATCGAGTACACGATGTGGACGAGCACCTCGGCCATGAGCTTCCGGCGCGGTCGCGGGGTGTCCGGGGTGAGCGGTGCCAGCATCCGCGCGACCTGCTCGGCGAACTCGCGTTCGTGGATGGCGCCGGTGGCCCGGGTGGACGGGGTGGACTGCATCGCGAGCCACACCTCGCGGCGGGACGGATCGGTGGTCCACAGTCCGGCGAGGTGGTCGACGAAGCTGTTGAGGAAGCGCAACCAGTCGACGGACGGGATCTTGCCGTTGAACTGGGCGAGTTCGCTCTGGACGCCGACGAGGTCCTGCCGGTTGAGCTCGCACACGATCACGTACTTGTTGGCGAAGAACTGGTAGAGCGTGCCGATGGGGACGTCGGCGCGGGACGCGACCTCCTCACAGGTGAACGACTCGAAGCCGACCTCGGTGAGCAGTTCACGCGAGGCGGCCAACAGGGCGTCGAACTTGCGGCGGCTCCGTTCCTGGGTGGGCCGCCGACGCGGCACGAGCTCCTGGGGCTCGGCCTGAACCTCGAGCGCCGGATCGATCCGGCGCGGGGCGCGGCGGCCGTTCGTTGCTGACTCCACGCGCCCAGGCTAGCCGGACGTCCGTGCTTTCCCGAATACTTGTTGTGAGTCAGAGTGTCACAAACCGGGCAGCCACAGGTCAGCGTGCGGTCCGCTGTCGGAACAGTGCTGTGGCGGCGACCAGGCCGATTGCGGTGAACGCCGCGCACCACCCGATCGCGACGATCGCGGACGACCCGATCCCGGTGCCGGTGAGCAGTCCCCGGACGGTCTCGATCACCGGGGTGACCGGCTGGTGTTCGGCGAAACCGCGCAGCCATCCGGGCATCGTCTCGGGCGGGACGAACGCGCTGCTCACGTAGGGGAGGAAGAGCAGGAGGAAGGTGAACCCGCTCGCGGCCTCGTCATTGCCCGCGAGCATCCCGAGCGCGGCCGAGACGGCGGAGATCGCCAGGACGAACAACGCGATGACACCGGTGGCGGCCACCCATTCGACGAGGTGGGCGTCGGGCCGGAATCCCATGAGTGCGGCCACCACGAACACCACGACGGTGCTGGCGAGATTGCGGACCAGACTCGCGACGACGTGCGCGGTGAGCACGGCGGAGCGGGCGATGGGCATGGACCTGAACCGGTCGACGATGCCGCGGTGCATGTCGGAGGCGACCGCGACGGCCGTCTGTGCCGCCCCGAAGGACGCCGACAACAGCACGATGCCGGGCACGACGTAGTTGAGATAGTCGGTGCCGGTGTCGATCGCGCCACCGAAGACGTAGACGAACAACACGAGCAGCAGGACCGGCAGTGCGAGACCCATCAGCAGCGCGTCGGGGCTGCGGAGCATCCGCCGCAGGTTCCTGCCGGTCACGGCGGCGTGGTCGCGCGCGGCGAAGCGGAGCGGGGTGGGGTGCGCGAGGAGTGTCATCGGACGACCTTTGTTTCGTCGGTGGAGCCGGTGAGGGTGAGGAAGACGTCGTCGAGGGTGGGGGAGTGCAGCCCGAACTTCTCGACGGGGACCGCCTCGGCGGCGAGGCGGTCGAGCAGGGCGGCGACGTGGGGCAGATCGCCCTTGGTGTGGACCTGCAGTGTCAGTGCTGCCCGGTCGATCTCGCCGTCGAGCACCGACGCGGCATGGGTGAGGTCGGCGTCGGTGGAGAAGCGCAGTTCGAGATAGCCGCCGCGCACAAGCGACTTGAGTTCGTCGGGTGTGCCCTCGGCGACGATCCGCCCGTCGTCGAGGACGGCGATGCGGTCGGCGAGTCGGTCGGCCTCCTCGAGGTATTGGGTGGTCAGGAAGATGGTGACGCCGTCGTCGGCGAGTTCGCGGATCGCCTCCCACATCACGAGGCGGCTGCGCGGGTCGAGCCCGGTCGTGGGTTCGTCGAGGAACAACACCTGCGGGGACGCGACGAGACTCATGGCGATGTCGAGGCGTCGCATCGTGCCGCCGGAGTACGTGCCGGCGCGCCGGTCGGCGACGTGCGCGAAGTCGAAACGTTCGATCAGGTCACGGACGCGACCGGGAATCGCGGCCGACGGCAGGTGCGCGAGGCGCGCTGCGAGACGGAGGTTCTCCGTGCCGGTGAGGACGTCGTCGATCGCGGCGTACTGGCCGGTGAGTGCGATGTTCTCGCGCACGGCGTGGGCGCGGCCGGGGAGGGGCAGGCCGGCCACGGTGACGGTGCCCGCGTCGGGGCGCAACAGGGTGGTCAGGATGCGGACGGTGGTGGACTTGCCGGCGCCGTTCGCGCCGAGCAGTGCGAAGACGGATCCGGTGTCGACCCGGAGGTCGACGCCGTCGAGAACGGTGGTCGGGCCGAACGACTTGCGTAGGTCCCGGACGTCGATGGCGGGAACGGAACGAGTCATGACATCTCACTAACTGTGTATGCAATATACCGATGTGTATAGCGTACGCAGTTTTAGGATGGCGGAAAGACCCGAAATCTGGAGGAGCATGAGCAGTCCCGAGCCCGACGATCCGCTGCCGCAGAGTGTGCAGCTGGCATGGGGATTGAGCGATACCGGCACCCGGGGCCCGCGACGGGGACTCACGCTCGAACAAGTCCTCGATGCGGCGATCGAGGTGGCGGGCGCCGAAGGGCTCGAAGCGCTCTCGATGAGCCGGGTGGCCAAGCAACTGGGTTTCACCACCATGTCGCTGTACCGCTACGTGAGCAACAAGGACCAGCTCGTCGAACTCGCGTGGGACCGCGCCATCGGGTCGCCCCCCGAGCTACCGGTCGGATGCGACTGGCGGGAACGGCTCGAGGCATGGGCGATGGCCGAGTACCGGAGTCTGCGCGCGCACAAGTGGCTGACGCAGTACCCGATCCGCACGGCGCCGTACTATCCCAACAACCTGCTCTGGCTCGACGCGGGACTCGGCGCGCTGTCCGCCACCCCACTCGACGAACCTGCGAAGGTGCAGGTGGTGATGATGATCTCGCTCTACGCCATCGGTCGCGCACGCTTCTCGTGGGAACTCGGAACCGATGTCGCGGACGACCCGTCCGACACCCCGGCGATGCTGCGGCGCATCCTCGATCCCGAGAAGTACCCCTCGGTGCTGGCGGCGGTCGAGGGCGGCGCGTTCGACCCCGACGGGAGCGACGCCGACGACGAGGCAGTATGGCACGAGCAGGACTTCCGTTTCGGTCTCGAACGATTGCTGGACGGAATCGACGTACTCATCCGACGTGCGGAGGACGGATCATGACAGCGACAGACACCGACGCGACGCAGCGCATCCGCGAGCGGATCCGGGAGGCGATGCCGGCTGCGCGCGACGATCTCGCGCGGCTCGTCGCGTTCCGTTCCGTCGCGGATCCGCGCCAGTTCCCGGTGGAGGAATGCGTCGGTGCAGCGAACTGGGTGCGGGATGCCTTCACCGAGGCGGGAATCGAGAGCGTCGAGACGATCGAAACCGCCGACGGCTCACTCGCCGTACTCGGACATACGCCCGCCCCCGACGGCGCCCCGACGGTTCTGCTCTACAGCCACTACGACGTTCAGCCGCCCGGCGACGAATCACTCTGGCGCAGCGAGCCCTTCACGCTCACCGAACGGGACGGCCGCTGGTACGGCCGCGGCGCCGCCGACTGCAAGGGCAACGTCGTTATGCACCTGCTCGCACTGCGGGCGCTGTGTGCGGACGGCCCACTGCCCGTCGGTGTCCGCATCGTCGTCGAGGGCTCGGAGGAGATGGGCGGCGCCGGCCTCGACCACCTCGTCGCCGAACGACCCGAGATGTTCGACGCCGATCTCATCGTCATCGGCGACAGCGGCAACGCCGAGGTGGGCCGGCCCACCCTCACCACGACGCTGCGGGGCATCGCGAACGTCGACGTCCACATCGAGACGCTGAAGGGCGAGATCCACTCCGGGATGTACGGGGGAGCGGCCCCCGACGCGCTGGCCGCGCTGATCCATCTGCTCGGCACCCTGCGCGACGAGCACGGCAACACCGTCGTCGACGGACTGGACTGCACCGCGACCTGGGACGGTGTGCCCTATCCCGAAGACCGTTTCCGCGCCGACGCGGGCGTGCTCGACGGTGTCTCGCTCCCCACCTCCGGAACCGTCGCCGACGCGGTGTGGGCGCGACCGGCACTGACCGTCCTCGGGATCGACGCTCCGCCGATGGTCGGATCGGCCGCCGCGGTCGTGCCACGCGCGTCCGCACGCCTGAACCTGCGCGTGCCGCCCGGCATCGACGCCCGCACCGCCCAGGACGCGCTCGTTGCCCATCTCGAGGCCCACGTGCCGTGGGGAGCGCATCTGCGCATCGACCGCGACGTCCTCGGCGAACCCTTCCGGGCGGCGACGGACGGTCCGGGTTACGCCGCACTGCGCGCGGCGCTCGAGGCCGCCTACGGCCGGGAGGTCGGGACCGCCGGGCAGGGCGGATCGATCCCGCTGTGCACCGCGCTGCACCGCGCCGTGCCGCGGGCCGAGATCGCCCTGATCGGCGTCGAGGAACCGCGCTGCGTCATCCACGCGCCGAACGAGAGCGTCGACCCCACCGAGATCGAGAATCTCGCCGTAGCCGAGGCGCTGCTGCTGACCTCGCTGGCGCCGCGGTAACGCTGCCGGCCGGGCACCCGGGCGTCAGACGGACAGGTCGCGGCGCAGCTTCGCCACGTGCCCGGTCGCGCGGACGTTGTACTGCGCGACCTCGATCTTCCCGTCCTCGTCGACGAGGAAGGTCGAGCGGATGACGCCGGTGACGGTCTTGCCGTACATCTTCTTCTCGCCGAAGGCACCCCATGCCTGGAGGGTGATCTTCTCGGGATCCGACAGCAGCGGGAAGGTCAGCTGTTCGGCGTCGCGGAACTTCGCGAGCTTGGCAGGCTTGTCGGGCGAGATGCCGATCACCTCGAGGCCCGCCTCGTTCAGCTCGGCGAGACTGTCGCGGAAGTCGCACGCCTGCTTCGTGCATCCCGGGGTGCTCGCGGCGGGGTAGAAGTACACGATGACCTTGCGTCCGCGATAATCCGACAGCGACACCTCGTTGCCGTCGGCATCGGGAAGGGTGAAATCGGGTGCGGGATCACCGGGGGCGAGTCTGCTGTTCTCGGTCATGGAGGCGACAGTAGTGGACCGTGCAGCCATTCCCGGCGCGCGTCCATTACCGTGGTCGCAGCACACTGCAGCGACCTTCTGGAGGACACGTGGCTAGGGACACCGAGGACATCGAGCGGGAGATCGAGAAGGCCCGCAATCAGCTCGCGAGCACACTCGACGAACTGAGCGTCCGCGCCAACCCGAAGAATCTGGTGGCAAGCACGAAGCAGACCATCCTCGCGAAGGTGAACCAGCCGCAGGTGAAGAAGTACGCGGCGATCGCGGCCGGCACGGTCGTCGGATTGCTGGTACTGCGCAGAATCCTGCGCTGATCCCCGGCTGCACACAGGAACACCCACGCCGACCCGGCGTGGGTGTTCCTCGTTCCGGGGCCGAACCGCCGCGAACGACGAAGGCCGGACACCGTTTCCGGTGTCCGGCCTTCGTGTTGTGCGCCATCAGGGACTCGAACCCCGAACCCGCTGATTAAGAGTCAGCTGCTCTGCCAATTGAGCTAATGGCGCTTGACGATGTGTCTCCCGGTCGTCGCCGGGCGACGCGGAGGACGGTGTCACCGCCAGAACGAAGGCCGGACACTGGGTGTCCGGCCTTCGTGTTGTGCGCCATCAGGGACTCGAACCCCGAACCCGCTGATTAAGAGTCAGCTGCTCTGCCAATTGAGCTAATGGCGCTTGACGATGTATTCCCGGGATGCCGTCCCAGCAACGAGAAGAACATTACACACCGTCGCGCGACGCGCCAAATCGGCTGGTCAGAATGTTTCTGTAAGGTTGTGGAGGTAACGGATCGGACGGTCGGAGCGATTGTCATTCGAACGTTACCGACGTACGGGGGAGTCGCGTCGGGTCGGCCGCAAGAGAAGCTGGCATCATCGTGTTCGGTGTTGTGACGTGCGTTTTCGGTGCCTTGGGGGAGGCGGGATCGGAGTATGGAAGTGACGGAGTCGAGTGCGGGGAACCCCCGGGGGCGTCGGGTACGGGGAATCCTCGGAGTGGTCGTCGTCGGCGTTGTTGCGTTCGTCACGGGATGCGCCGGCGGTTCGGGAACGGGCGCCGAAGAAGTGCCCATCGATTCCAATCCCGTGGCGGCGCTGATCAAGCCGACGGTGTCGTCGAGTGTCGCCGACGGATCGGTCGGCTTCTCGCCGATCGACCCGGTGACGGTCTCGGTGGTCAACGGCAAGCTCGACTCGGTGACCCTGCTCAACCCTGCAGGGGAGCCGGTGCAGGGCGAACTCGCCGACGACGGACTCACCTGGGTGAACACCGCACCGCTCGGCTACAACCGCTCCTACACGCTCGAGGCCGTCGCGTACGGACTCGGCGGCGCGACCACGTCGACGGCGGCCTTCACCACCTCGTCGCCGGCCAATCTCACCCAGCCCTACGTGTTGCCCGGTGAGGGTTCGATCGTGGGTATCGGCCAGCCGATCGCCGTGCAGTTCGACGAGAACATCCCGGATCGGCTCGCGGCCGAGGCGGCCATCACCGTCACCACGAACCCGCCCGTCGAGGGCGCCTTCTACTGGGTCAACAACCGCGAGGTGCGGTGGCGGCCGGAGAACTACTGGGTGCCCGGCACCGCCATCACCGTCGATGTGAACGTCTACGGCAAGGATCTCGGCGACGGCCTCTTCGGTCAGTCCGACGTCCACTCGTCCTTCACCATCGGCGATGCGGTGGTCATCACGGCGGACGACGCGACCAAGCAGGTCACTGTCACGCGCAACGGCGTCGACGTCATCGCGATGCCGACCTCCTTCGGCAAGGACTCCACGCCCACGCCCAACGGCGTCTACATCATCGGCGACCGGTTCGAGTCCATGATCATGGACTCGTCCACCTACGGCGTCCCCTCCGACTCGGCGCAGGGTTACCGCACGCCGGTCGAGTGGGCGACGCGGATGTCCTACAGCGGCATCTTCTTCCACTCCGCCCCGTGGTCGCTCGGCGACCAGGGTGTGCGCAACGTCAGTCACGGCTGCCTGAACCTCAGCCCCGCCAACGCCAAGTGGATCTTCGACAACACCAAGCGCGGCGACATCGTCGTGGTCCGCAACACCGTGGGCGGCACTCTCCCCGGAACGGACGGACTCGGTGACTGGAACATCCCGTGGTCGACATGGAAAGCCGGCAACGCTGCGGCGTGACGGGTGAAGGGGGATCGATGGCCGTTCGGGGGAGATGGTGGAGCGCTGCCTTCTGCTGTGCCGTGCTGCTCGCGGCGCTGACACCGGCAGGGGCGGCGGCCTCGCCGGTCGCGTCGTCCGCTCCGGCACCGGGTTCGGTGGTCTCGCAACAGCCGCTGCCCGACGAACTGTCGGTGCCCGGTGCCGCGACGGCCATCAAGCTCGAGTACGCCACCGAGTGGCGGTCGGGGGAGCCGACCGTCGCCACGGGCGCGTTGTTCCTGCCCGGGGGGGATGCCCCCGAGGGTGGCTGGCCCGTCATCGCGTGGGCACACGGCACGACCGGTGTGGGCGACGACTGCGCGCTCACGACCCGCACGCCGCGTTCCGATCTCGAGCGGACCTATCTGCAACACTGGCTCGATTCCGGGTACGCGGTCGTCTCGGCCGACTTCCCGGGTCTGGGCTCCGAGGGTCTCCACCGTTATCTCGACGGCCCCAGCGCCGCGAACAGCATCGTCGACATCGTCCGGGCCGCCCGCGACGGTGGGGCGCCGCTGTCGGAGCGCTGGATCGTGATGGGGCAGTCGCAGGGAGGACACGCGGCGCTGCACACCGCTGCGATCGCGACCTCCCGCGCTCCCGAACTCGACTTCCGCGGAACGGTCGCGACGGGTGCTCCGGCGAACCTCGAACGGGCCTTCACGATCGGCGTCCCGGGCTTCCCTGATCCTGGACTGTGGGGCCTCGTCAGCTTCAGCGGGTACATCTTCGCTGGGCTGCGCGACGCCTACCCCGAGGCCGACGTCGAGGGCTACCTGACCCCGATCGGCCGTGAGGTCGTCGATCGCGCCGAAGAGCTCTGCTACGACGATCTCGAGGAGTCGGTGCGCGACATCCCGGTCGGGGATCTGCTCGCGCGCCCGCTGGCCGAGGGTCCGATGCCGTCGCTGCTGGCCGATTATCTCGCCGCCCCGGTGGACGGCTACGACCGGTCGGTCTTCCTCGCGCACGGCATCCACGACGTGATGGTCCCGTTGCCGCTGTCCGCGGCGCTCGCCGCCGATATGAAGGTCGCAGGGGCGGACGTCGACTACCGCGTCTATATGGCCGGGCACTACACGACGGTGGAGCGCTCCCGGGCCGACGTCGACGCTTTCGTGACGCGCTCGTTCGAATAGACCGGCCTGCGCGTGAGGAACCGCTGTGCGTGAGGATTCTTCCGGGAACGAGAAAACCCCCGATCGGAAATCCGATCGGGGGTTCTCTTCGGGGTGCCTCGCATCCACGTTCCCGACATCTGGACGCTTGACCGAAGCACTGCGGAACAGCTCGCTGACGCAACAACCCGGCTCGCCGCAGCGGTCAAACGTGCAGTCAATCCGGACGGGCTCAATGTCATCCAGTCCAACGGCAGTGCGGCGAGCCAGACCGTCTTCCACCTGCACATTCATCTTGTGCCTCGCTGGGAAGGCGACCCCATCGGACACATCTGGCCGCCCGAAAGCAACTACAGCGAGAAGGAGAAGGACGACGCGTGGGAAGCGCTGAGAGTCGAGTGTCGGAAGGCGAGCAACAGTAGAGCACGTCGAGCGCACCCTCTGAAGAAGATCGGCGGAAGCACCTCGACTTCATCCAGGCAGTCGTCACTCGCATGTCCGCTGCGTCATCAAGCGCGAAGGGGTGGCTGCTGCCAGTTGCGACGGCCACCTATGGGTTCGCGCTGATCCAGCACTCCCGGGCGGTAGCTCTGCTCGTACTCGCCGCGGTCGTGCTCTTCATGTTCCTCGACGCCAACTACTTGCGACAAGAACGCGCCTATCGGCGCCTGTACGACACAGTTGCACGGGGCACGCGGGCCGTCCCGCAGTTCTCACTCGACCCATCATAAGCTGACGATCCGATACCGGCGTCGGCCGGATGGCGTGAGCGAGTCAACACTGTTGTTGGCCGATGGGTACCGACCTGGAGCGTTTGGTCTTCGTGGTCGATTCTGCCCTTCTACGGCGCGCTCTTGCTGATGGGAGTTGGCATCTTTATCCGCGCAGTCCTCTCCTAGCTGCGGCCCAACCGGGGCCGACCGTGTACCTCGTCGGTAAGTGAAACGCCGAGAGGAACCGACGATGGCCAGCTTGAGTGATGTCGCGAGCGACGAGCGCACCGCGAGGATGGTGCTGTCCATGCTGGTCGAGCCCAATGACCCGGTGACAGGTCGCATCCTGTCCAGGCTGGGAGCAGTCGAGACGCTTTGGCTCGCTGAGCGTGACGGGGCGGTGGTGGGGCTGAGCCCCGTGGACGCGCAGGTCTGGCGCGACCACCTCAGCGTGCCAGACGCGAAGGAGCTCGCCGCACGTATCGACCAGGTGCAGCAATCGGGGGTTCGAGCACTGATCCCAGGCGATAGCGATTATGGCCCGTCTGCCGATGCAGCTGTCCGAACTCAACGGACGCGGTGCGGGACGATAGGCCCCCGACCGGGTCGGCGAGGTGGCGTCGATCGGAGTGCCCTTCTGGGTTGGGCGCGCTGCCGACGACTAAGCGTGGCCGTTCGACGTGCCGGTAGAGATGGCCAGTCGGCTCGGCACCGAAGTCGTCGTCGCGCCATCTGCCGCGCATGTCCCCACCGTCGAGGCGCCTCGGGAGTTCGTCGACAGCTTGCGCCTGCTGAGCATCATGCTCGAGGGAGAAGGTTATGCCCCTGACGTCAGCGTCGCGGCCTCGGCGAGGGCGGCGGCGAGATACGGTGCTGAAGCGCTGTTTCTCGACGCGGCGACCTCTGCTGGCGTTCCGGACGCGACCACTGTGCCGCCGTTGTCACCGGCTCCCGGCCCGAGATCGATGACGTAGTCGGCTGCGCCGACCACTCGCATGTCGAGTTCCACCATCACGACCGTGTTGCCCGCATCGACGAGAGTCTGAAGGTGGGTAACTAGACGGTCTGTGTCGGCACAGTGCAATCCGGAGGTCGGCTCATCGAGCACGTACAGAGTGTCGCCGCGCTGCGCTCGTTGCAGTTCGGTGGCCAGCTTCACACGCTGCGCCTCCCCACCGGAGAGCTCTGTGGCCGGCTGTCCCAAGCGCAGATAACCGAGCCCGACATCGACCAGCGAGGTGAGGGAGCGCATCACGTCGTACTCGCCGGCGAAGAACTCGTGAGCCTCTTCGACGCTCATCGCGAGGATTTCCGCGATGTTGCGCCCTCGCCAGGTGATCTCCAGGGTGCTCGATTGATAGCGGGTGCCATGGCAGTCGGGACACACGGTGTAGACCGAGGGCAGGAAGAGCAGCTCGACCATCACGGAGCCTTCACCCTCACAGGTCGGGCAACGGCCGCCTGCGACATTGAAGGAGAACCGACCGGGCTTGTATCCGCGTGTCCGAGCTTCCAGCGTCTCGGCGAACCGGCGCCGCACATGATCGAAGAGTCCTGTGTAGGTCGCGACGTTGGAGCGGGGCGTGCGGCCGATGGGTTTCTGGTCGATGCTCACCACACGCCGGACGGTCGTGAGATCGCCCTCGACCGACCCTCCGAGTTCATCGGACTCGTCAGTGAGGAGCAGGGCGTCGGCCTCAGCGCTTTCCTCCTCGACGCGAGGGGCGTCTCCTTGCCTGGCGCCGATGAGGGCAGGCAGGACTTGACTGACAAGGCTGGACTTCCCCGACCCTGACACGCCAGTGACAGCCGTGAGCGTTCCGAGCGGTAGCGCCACAGATACGTCCCGCAGGTTGTTGCGGGTGACGTGCTCCAGCTGCAACCAGTCGTGGGCGGCACGGGGCTGGTGCGGTGGAAGGCCGCTGCCCCCGAAGATGTATCCGCGCGTCACCGACTCGTCGACCTCCGCGAGCCCGTCCGTGGGTCCGCTGTAGATCACGCGCCCGCCGCGTTCCCCGGCTCCGGGGCCGATGTCGACCAGCCAGTCCGCGTGCCGCATGACGTCGACGGAATGCTCCACGACGAAGAGGCTGTTGCCGCGCTGCTTCAGCCCGTCGAGGATACCCAGCAGCGCGGTGACGTCGTGCGGATGGAGACCGGCTGACGGTTCGTCGAGGACGTAGACAACACCGAACAGTTCCGACGTGAGCTGCGTGGCGAGTCGAAGTCGTTGTAGCTCCCCTCCGGACAGTGTCGGCGTAGTGCGACCTAGCGAGAGGTAACCGAGTCCGAGATCGATGATGGGGCGCAGGCGGTCCAGCAATTCTGCGCCCAGGCGGGCTGCCGCGGCGCGCTTCTCGACAGACTGATTCGGTGTGCGACGGACATCCGGCGCAGCGGAGTGCGCGGAGCCGCCAGCAGCAACGCGCTGCTCGACGGCTTCACGTCTAGTCGCGACGTCTACCACGGCGCCGGAGGTCTCGCCCTCGCGGTCAGACTCGGCGACGACGGACTCGAAGAGCTCAGCCAATTCACGCAGTGGCAAGGCTGAGAAGTCCGCGATATCGAGTCCTTCGAACGTCACCGTCAGTGCTTCGGGTTTGAGCCGCTTCCCATGGCACACCGGGCAGACCGCCGCGCTCATGAACTGGGCTACGCGGCGCTTCATCGACGCGCTCTTCGTGTTCGCGAAAGTGTCGAGCACGTACCGCCGCGCGCCGACGAAGGTGCCCGAGTAGCTCGGTTCGATTCCTGCTCGGATTGCCCGGCGCGCCTCGGCGAGTGTGAGTCGAGAGTGGACGGGAACGAAGGGGGTCTCGTCGGTATAGAGGATCCAGTCCCGATCCTTCTTCGGCAGATCCTTCCACGGTACGTCGACGTCGTAGCCGAGCGCGACGAGCACGTCCCGCAACTGGTGGCCGTGCCAGGCGGTCGGCCACGATGCGATGGCGTGCTCCCGGATGGTGAGTGAGGGATCGGGCACCATCCGCTCCTCGGTCACCGCGTACACTCTGCCGATGCCGTGGCACTCGGGGCACGCGCCCTGCACGGTGTTCGCGGAGAAGTCCTCGGCGTAGAGCATCGGCTGACCGTCTGGGTATTCACCGGCTCGCGAATAGAGCATCCGAACCACACTCGACAGCGTGGTGATGCTGCCTACAGAGGAGCGCGCGCTGCGCCCTCCGCGCTGCTGCTGCAAGGCGACTGCGGGCGGCATCCCGGTGATGGAGTCGACGTCGGGGACACCCGCCTGGTCGATCAGTCGCCGCGCGTACGGGGCAACTGACTCCAAGTAGCGCCGCTGCGACTCCGCGTACAACGTGCCGAAAGCCAAGGAGGACTTCCCGGATCCGGACACGCCCGTGAACACAACCATCGCGTCACGCGGAACCGTGAGATCGACGTCCTTGAGGTTGTGTTCGCGGGCACCACGCACCCGGACATCGGGCTGGACGTGGGTGGACACTGAGGAAAGGTGATCCATTTCGGAACTGTACCAAGCGGGTCTCGTGGTAAGCAGGTTCATCGACCGTGGGAGGCAAGACGATGCGGCTGTTTACCATCGGGTTCACGAAGAAGAAGGCGCGCGAGTTCTTCGGTCTGCTCTCCGACAGCGGCGCGACGGCTCTTGTTGACATACGGCTGCGGAACCGTTCGCAGCTCGCAGGATTCGCGAAGCGAGACGACCTCGAGTTCTTCCTCAGTGAGATTTGCGACATGCATTATCGGCAGGAGTTGCTCCTCACCCCGACAGAGCAAGCGCTACGTGACTACCAGCATCTCTTGTAACAGGTGGTGGCGTCGTCCTCACCCGTCGGATGCGGACGGGTTAGGCTCCGGCTTCAGTCTCGTCGGGAGCGAGAGCGAGCACACGGGACGGCAGCGCGCGACGTAGCCACGGAAGCAGTACGAGCGCCCCCGCAGGCCCCAATGCGAGTAGCGCCCACGGCAACCAACCCGACAACGCGAAAGCCGACATCAGAAGAGGCGCGGTGAGGCTGGCGACGCTGAATGAGTACTGGAACGCAGCGAGGTAGCGTCCAGCCTGTTCCGGTGGGGCGGCCTCACTCGCGGCCGCGTTCATCCTCGTGCCGAGCACGACCGTGCCGACTCCGAAGATCAGCGCCGATCCGAACAGGGCCACCGCAAGCCACGCTGAAGGAACCGCGTAGACGGCCGCCATTGAGGCGATCCACGCCAAGAGCAGCACTGCTCCGAGCCGCACAGCGAATGCCCGAGAACGTGAGCTCGTCAGCGCCACCGCGACTCCTGTGAGGGTGCTCGACAGCATGGCCAGGCCGGCGTTTGCGAGGCTCGGCAACCATGCCGGCGCGCCGAGTTGTTCGACAGCGATCACCGGAAAGGCAACCGGGAAGAACTCCATCACCAGGGTGATGAGAAAGCCCAGAAGGATGAGCCCGAGAAACGGGCGGTTCCGTAGCACTCCTGGTGCGGCGGACGTAGCCTTCACCGAGCGAGATGGCGTGTGCGGCGGCATCCGCATCGTGAACACAAGTATGGCTGCCATCGTCGACGTGACGAGTTTGACCGCCAGCAGCCAAGGCAACATGGCGGGGTCCCAGGCCAGCAGCACGGCACCGAGGAGCGCGCCAGCACCTAGCCAGCCGAACGCACCATCTCAACGCGAGCGAACTGCGCATCGTGAGACCCGTCGCTGGGACGCAATGCTGTCAGGAAGGCGTATAGCGATCCGTAGTGCAGCTGCATCCTGGCGGCGCAGATCGCGCTCCCGGCAATCGCCCCGGGCCAACCGGGTACGAGTAGGTAGACGAGCATCGCGATGGCTCGGAGCAACTGTCCGGTGCCGATCACCCTGCGAGGGCCAACTCGGTCGACCAGCGTCCCGGCGAGCACGGGGAACAGCAGTCCGACGCCTGCCCCGATGCCCAATGCGAGGCCCGCGTCCGTAACCGAGAATCCGCGAACTTGGATGAGGAAGAGTGCCGCAACGGGGAGGTACATTCCCGCGCCAGCGCTGTCGAGGGCGACGAGCGCCCTGCCATCGGGTGTTCTTGTTCGCTCGGGCAGGTGTATCGACGCGCCCCGCGACGCCTGACGACTCAGGAGCGCACTTCCTGGGTTCGTGTGCCTCGGCGGCTGGCTTCGAGGGCTGAGGTGAGCGTTCGAGCGTCGTAGCTACCCAGCAACCGTCGGCCGTCTACGAAGAACGTCGGGGTGGCGTGCGCCCCGCTTGCATCGGCGCTTTCGAGATCCCGCTCCACACGGGCACGTACGGCGGCACTATCGAGGTCAGCCGTGAACTGGGCGACATCCAGGCCCAGCTCTTCGGCGTAGCGGATCAGATCTTCGCGCTCGAGCGCATCTTGCCGCGTGAAGACGAAGTCCAGCCACGGCCAGAACATCCCCTGATTCGATGCCGCCTCCGACGCTCGTGCGGCTATGGGGCCGTGAGGGTGATGTGGCAGATGGCGAACGACATACCGGAGATCGTCCCCGAACCGGCTGCGAAGGTCCTCCCAGGAACCCGTTGCGTGCGCGCAATAGGGGCATTCGAAGTCGATGTACTCGACGAGCGTGAGCTGGGCGTCCTCTGGTCCGCGGATGTGGTCGACTTCAGGATCAACGGGTGGTGTGAGCACCATCGGCAGATCTGCCGTCTCCTCTCCCCAGCGTTTCGCAGCAACCCGGAAAATCAGCCAACCAAGCGCGGTAGCGAGCATCATCGCGACCAACACGCCGACGGTCGCTTGCCGACCCAGGTCGGGCGTCGAGCCGAACGCGAGGCCGATCACCAGGAGCGACACGGTGAACCCGATCCCCGAAAGCGCCGCGCCGCCAAACACGCTGCCCATCCCGACACCCTCGGGAAGCCGACCGGCTCCAAGCTTCACAGCGACGAAGGTGGCGAGACCGATGCCGAGAAGTTTGCCGAGCACGAGACCCACGATGACTCCCCACGTCACGGAGGACTGGAAGGAATCGACGAGCACGCCGCCGCGCAGGTCGACGCCAGCGTTCGCGAGCGCGAAGATCGGGACGATGACGAGCGCGGTCGGCATGCGCAAGACCTCGTGCATGCGTTCATTTACCGAGATACCTCGCGCCAAGCCTCGATCGACTGCGCGGGCCGATGCCGCGCTCGGCGACTGCCAGAAGTCGCGGAACAGCTGACGAGCCGCGACCACCTTGTGCCGACGCGTCGGGTAGGCGGGGATAAGGAGTCCTGCGACCATGCCCGCGAGGGAGGCGTGGACTCCGGAATCAACGGTCGCGAACCAGAGCACAATGACAATCAGCACGTACGGTGTGGCGCTCCATTGCCGCGAACGACCCAGAAGCCACAACCCGGCGAGGCAGGCAACTGCGATCAGCAGCGGAACGAGCCGGATCTCGTCGCTGTAGAAAATGCCGATGATGGAGACGGCGAGGAAGTCATCGACGACGGTGAGGGTGAGTAGGAACACCCGCAACTGGCCGGAGAGTTTCGGGCCGACGAGCGCGAGGGCACCCAACAGGAACGCGGTGTCGGTACCGACCACCGCGCCCCATCCACCGAGCCCGTCGCCGCCCGCGGCGGCCACGATCAGGATGTAGAAAACTGCGGGCAGTGCCACGCCAGCGACGCCAGCGATCAACGCGAGACGCGCGCGGCTGGCGTCTCGGAGCGACCCATGCGCGAATTCCTGTCGCACCTCGAGGCCAACGACGAAGAAGAAGACCACCATGAGGCCGTCGTTGATCCAGTGGTGCAGGTTCATGTGCAGTCCGAACCCGCCGACATCGAACCCGATCTCGACATCCCACAGCCCGAAATAGGCCTCGGAGAGTGGCGAGTTCGCCCAGAGCAAGGCGACCGCTGCGACGACGACCAAGAGCACAGCCGAACCCGACTCCGTGCGAATCGTTCGCCAACTAGTGTGCCGTTCCATCTGCCCACTCGTCATGCGGGAAGTATATCGGGACCCAAGGGCAGCGCCCGGCGGCGAGACTTGTCGACCGTGGGCCGCCGAGGCAAAGAAGATGGGCCAGGGGCGAACCGCGACCAAGGGCGGACCCTTGGTCGCAAGTTCACACCTGACCCGTTTGGGGTGAGTGACGGGACTCGAACCCGCGACAGCCAGGATCACAACCTGGTGCTCTACCAACTGAACTACACTCACCATTGCATTCGCCGGCAACCTTTCGGTGGCTTGCGCCTGCGGTACAGATACTAGCCTGACGAAGACGAAAAAGACGAATCGGCTGGTCAGGCCGGTCCCAGGTCCTTCACGACGGCTGCAAGATCGGCCGGAGTGGGGCCGGGAGGCGCCACGAAGGCCGTGCGCCGGTAGTAGCGCAGTTCGCGGATCGACTCCTTGATGTCCGCTAGTGCCCGGTGCGACAGGCCCTTCTCCGGCTGACCGAAGTAGATGCGCGGATACCAGCGCCGGCACAGCTCCTTGATCGAGCTGACGTCCACCATGCGGTAGTGCAGGTAGTTGTCGAGCTCGGGCATGTCGCGGGTGATGAACGCGCGGTCGGTCGCGATGGAGTTGCCGGCCAGCGGCGCCGTGCCCGCCTCGGTAACGTGCTCCCGGATGTACGCGAGGACCTGCTTCTCCGCTTCGGCGAGGCTGACCGTCGAGCGGCGCACCTCTTCGGTGAGGCCGGACCGCTCGTGCATCTGCTGCACGACTTCCGGCATGTCGGCGAGGGCGTCGTCATCGGCGTGGATCACGATGTCCACGCCCTCGCCGAGCACGTTGAGATCACTGTCGGTGACCAGAGCCGCGATCTCGATCAGTTTGTCGCTGCCGAGACGCAGCCCCGTCATCTCACAGTCGATCCATACCAGTTTGTCCTGCACGACAGACAGACTATCCACCGACGCCGCACCCATGAGGCGCGGCGTCGACGGTCCGGTAGGAAACGGGCACCCTCACGCCTTCACGGAGGCCGTGCGCGGCGCCGCCGGACGGGTGGAACGACGTGCCGTCGGGGTGTACTGCCGGTCGAGGGTCCGGCCCACTGTGCTCACTTCCGGGGCGGTGAAGTCGTGCCGAAGGAAGGACTCGGGGGAGTCGTCGAGGATCTCCATCCACGGTGCCGGCAGCGGCGGAGCGACGGTGCCGGTGAGCGTCGAGGGGTAGCTGTTGTTGCGGTAGCCCATGATGTCGCGCTTCTTGTCCTGTTTCCACTGCTTGAACACCTCCCCCTGGCGTTCGACGTGGAACTCGGGGTAGTCGGTGCGGTCGACGAGATCGCGGATGTACGCGGCCTGGAAGTCGATTTCCTCCACCGGCGACGACAGCTTCTCCTCGCGTGCCCGCCAGTGGTCGATGTCCTGCTCGCGGGTGTCGAAGTCGGGCAGGTCGACGCGGCCGAGCATGAAGTCGCGTGCGTACCAGGCTTGGGCGTCGAACATGTTGAACGTGAAGTACTGGTCCTGTGCGCCGAGGTACATCAGCTTCGGGTTGCGCTGGAAGAAGATGCCCTTGTAGATGTCGCGCGGGTAGAGCCGGTTGTCGGTGCGCAGTGCGAGTTCGTCGGGCAGGAACGGGTAGTGGTGTTTGTACCCCGTGCACAGCACGATGGCGTCGACCACGCGGGTGCTGCCGTCACGGAAGTGGGCGACCTTGCCGTCGACATGGGTGAGCAACGGCACCTCGGAGAACTGCTCGGGCCAGTGGTGACCCATCGGTGCGCTGCGGTAGCTGAAGGTGACCTGTTCGGCGCCGTACTTGATGCATTGCGTTCCGATGTCCTCGGCCGAGTAGCTGCTGCCGACGAGCAGCAGTCGCTTGCCGGTGAACTCGCGGGCGTCGCGGAAGTCGTGGGCGTGCAGCACACGTCCCGGGAACCGGTCGAGACCGTCGAAGTGGGGGACCTGCGGGGTGGAGAAGTGTCCGGTGGCGACGACGACGTGGTCGAACTCGTCGGACTCCAGCGCGCCCCGGTCGTGGTTCATCACCGTCACGGTGAACTTCTGCGTCTCGTCGGACCACTCGACCCACCGCACCGCAGTGTTGAACCGGATGTACTTGCGCACGTCGCTCTTCTCGACGCGACCCATGATGTAGTCGAGCAGGACGGCGCGCGGCGGGTACGACGGGATGGGGCGTCCGAAGTGCTCCTCGAAGGAGTAGTCGGCGAACTCGAGGCATTCCTTCGGGCCGTTGGACCACAGGTAGCGGTACATGCTCCCGTGGACGGGCTCACCGTGCTCGTCGAGTCCCGTGCGCCAGGTGTAGTTCCACATTCCTCCCCAGTCGGGCTGCTTCTCGTAGCAGACGATGTCGGGGATCTGCTCCAGACCGGCCTTTCGGGCTGCTTCGAAAGCGCGCAGCTGTGCGAGTCCACTGGGACCTGCTCCGAGAATGGCGATCTTGGGCGTCAATGTGTTTCTCCTGTGTTCGTGGAATATGTCGCGTAGTTCGTTGCTAGCACACGTCGTTGTTTTTGCGAACGATCCTCACGTCGTCGACGGAACGGATTCTCGTAGAGAAAGTGCAGGTCAACGCGGTGTACTAGCTGGGAAACCGTGCCGCTGCGGTTGTGATCGGAATCACTGTAATGCGACAATTCCGGCATCCGATAAGAATGGTTCTTCCGTGGGTTCGACGGCCCGGTACCGTCGCAGTGGGCGAGGTCGAGGCCGGAGGGGGCGAGCATGACCGACAAGCCGGAGATCACCGCCGCGACCATCGCGGCCGGGTACGAGGTGATCGGCGAGGCGCTGGAACTGGGCACCGTCGTGCTCGACGGCGTCGCCGATCCCGACGCGCCGGTGCGCATCCCGCTCGCCACTCTGAATCGTCACGCGCTGGTCGCCGGTGCGACCGGCACGGGCAAGACCAAGACGGTGCAGGTCATGGCCGAACAACTGTCGGCGGCGGGGGTGCCGGTGGTGATGGCCGACGTGAAGTCCGATCTGTCGGGCCTGTCGGCCGCCGGCGAGCCCGACGATGCGGTGCTCAACCGCGCGGGCGACACCGGCGACGAGGACTGGACGCCCACGGGGCACCCTGTGGCCTTCTACTCGCTCGGTACCGACGGGGTCGGTATCCCCGTCCGCGCCACCGTCACCTCGTTCGGGCCGATCCTGCTCTCGAAGGTGCTGGGGCTCAACGCCATTCAGGAGTCCACTCTCGGGTTGATCTTCCACTGGGCCGACCGCAACGGCCTGCCACTGCTCGATCTCGCCGACCTGCGGCAGGTGATCCGCCACCTGACGAGCGACGAAGGGCGCGGTGCACTCGACGATCTCGGTGCCGTGTCGCCCGCGACCGCCGGCGCCATCCTCCGCGCGGTCGTCAACCTCGAGAACGCGGGTGGGGACGGATTCTTCGGCGAACCCGAACTGGAGGTCGAGGACCTGCTGCGGGTGATCGACGGTCAGGGCACGATCAACCTGTTCGAGTTCGGCGACGAGGCCACTCGACCCGCGCTGTTCTCGACATTCCTGATGTGGTTGCTCGCCGACCTGTTCCAGTCGCTACCGGAGGTCGGCGACGTCGACACACCGCGGCTCGTGTTCTTCTTCGACGAGGCGCATCTGCTCTTCACCGATGCGTCGAAGGCGTTCCTGCAGCAGATCGAACAGACCGTGAAGCTCATCCGGTCCAAGGGCGTCGGTGTGGTCTTCTGTACGCAGTCGCCCACCGATATCTCCCGGAGCGTGCTCTCACAACTGGGAGCGCGGATCCAGCACGCGTTGCGCGCCTTCACCCCCGAGGACGAGGCCGCGCTCGCGAAGGTGGTGCGTACCTTCCCGAAGACCGACGCCTACGATCTCGCCGACGCTCTGACCGGTCTGGCGACCGGGGAGGCGATCGTGACGGTCCTGTCCGAACTGGGCACGCCCACGCCCGTCGCCTGGACGCGTCTGCGACCGCCGCGCTCGCTGATGGGCACAGTGGGGGAGAGCGCGATGCGTGCGTCGGCGCAAGCGAACCCGCTCTACGGGAAGTACGGCCGCACCATCGACCGGGAATCGGCCTACGAGAAGCTCACCGCATCGGTGGTCGGGGCCACCGACATCGAACCGATCCCGGACATGCCGTCGCAGGCGCCGGACGATGCCGGGGCGTCGGTCGTGGAGCAGGTGCTCGGCAGCGCAGCCGTGCGCAGCTTCATCCGCTCGGCGGCGTCCGCAGCCGGCCGGGAGATCGGCCGGAGCCTATTCGGCACAGGACGCCGCCGAAGGCGGTGAAGGAACGATTCGTTGGGCGGTGGCCCGTCAGCTGCCGCCGAGCTTCTTGTAGAACGCGCCGGCGATCGGGGCCGAGATGGACCGCGGCGAGAACTGACCGGCAGCCGACATGGCCTTGCTGATCACACCGGGCACGATGCGCATCCGGTTCGCGGCGAGCGCGTCGAGCGACACCTTCGCGGTGTGTTCGCTCGAGATCCACAGGAAGTCCGGGACCAGCTTGTCGACGATCGACGCCTCGGCCGGGTCGGGTTCCTCGGTGCGCACCGGGCCGGGGGCGAGCAGCGTGACATGCACGCCGGTGCCCTTGAGCTCACCGCGCAGGGACTCGGAGAAGGTGTTGACGAACGCCTTCGTCGCGGCGTAGGTGGCGTTGTTCGGGATCGGCATGTTGCCTGCGGCCGAACCCACCATGAGGATCGCGCCGGAGTTCCGCTCGACCATCTGCGGCAGCACCGCGAGGGTGAGGTCGTGGACGGCGACGGCGTTGAGCTCGACCTGTGCCCGCTCGTAGGCCGCGTCGAGCTCGGCGACCGCGCCGAAGGTGGCGATACCGGCGTTGTTGCACAGGATGCTGATGCGCCTACGTCCGAGTTCGTCGGCGAGTGGTGTCCGTGCGTCGCGGTCCGACAGATCGCAGGCGCGCACCTCGACGGTCACGCCGTGCTTCGCGCGCAGGGTCTCGGCGAGGACCTCCATCACCTCTCCGCGACGGGCGACCAGGATCAGCGAATGGCCGCGGGTGGCGAGTTCGGTTGCGAGGGCCTCGCCGATGCCGGAGGACGCTCCGGTGACGACGGCACGGGCATCGGGATGGGGATTCGGCAGAGTCACAGTGGGTCAGCGTAGCGGCAGGCTCGGGAGCGGCGACCGGGCCCGCCCCGGCCATGGGGCCGAGTCGTTCGGTGCCGCGCGACGGAGTCGTTCCATGCCACCGCAGCTCCGGAAGCCTAGGCTCCGGGGCATGAATGCGTTCACGGACACGGCGAGCGGGGCCGGGGAGGCCACGACACGTCGTCAGGTCGTCTCGTGGGGTCTGTGGGACTGGGGTTCCGCGGCGTTCAACGCCGTGATCCTGACGTTCGTATTCTCCGTCTATCTCACCGACGCGGTCGGCGACGACCTGCCGGGTGGGATCTCGGCGAGCACCTGGCTCGGATGGTCGCTCGGCATCGCCGGGTTCGTCATCGCCGTGACCGCGCCGGTGTCGGGCCAGCGGTACGACGCAGTCGGGCGACGGAAATGGTCGCTGGGCATCCTCACCGGGGTCACCGTCGCGGCGATGGCGGCGATGTACTTCGTGCGCGACGACTACCACTATCTGTGGCTCGGGCTGGTCCTGCTCGGCGTGGCATCCGTGATGGTCGAGCTCGCGCAGGTCCCGTACAACTCGATGCTGCGCCAGGTGTCGACGCCGGACGACATCGGACGGGTGTCGGGCTTCGGTTGGGCGATGGGCTATTTCGGTGGCATCGTGCTCCTGCTGTTGTGCTACACCGGGTTCATCGCCGGCGACGGCGACACCCGCGGTTTCCTCGGTGTGCCCACCGAGGGCGGCACCAACATCCGGCTCGTCGCGCTGTTCGCGGCCGTGTGGTTCGCGGTGTTCGCTGTGCCCGTGCTGCTCGCCGTCCCGGAGAAGCCGGTCGCGCGTGGCGACGTCGCCCGCCGCGCCGGTTTCGTCGAGTCCTACCGCGTGCTGTGGCGCGACCTGACGGAGTTGTGGCGGGCGGATCGTCGCACCATCTGGTACCTCGGGGCGTCGGCGTTGTTCCGGGACGGTCTCGCCGGCGTCTTCACCTTCGGGGCGGTCCTCGCCGTCACGGTCTACGGGATCGGAGCGGGCGACGTGCTGATCTTCGGTGTCGCCGCGAACGTCGTCTCCGCGGTGGGCGCACTGGTGGCCGGACGCGTCGACGACCGGGTCGGGCCCAAGGCGGTCATCGTGGGCTCGCTGGTCGCGATGATCGCGACCAGCATCGTCCTGCTCGTGGTGTCGGGTCCGACGATGTTCTGGATCTTCGGTCTGGTGCTGTGTCTGTTCGTCGGTCCGGCCCAGTCGTCGGCGCGGACCTTCCTGGCGCGCCTGACCCCGCCGGGACGGGAGGGGCAGATGTTCGGTCTCTACGCGACGACGGGACGTGCGGTGTCGTTTCTGGCACCGACGCTGTTCGGGTTCTTCGTGTGGTGGTTCGGCACCGACCGAGCGGGGATCGTGGGGTTGCTGATCGTGCTCGGCGCGGGCCTGGTGTCGTTGCTCGCCGTGCGGGCTCCCGCGACGCCGGAGCAGGCGTGAACCGGCTCAGTCGGTGATCGTGGCGAGCACCTGGTCGGCGGCGTTGCGGTGCCCGGCCGCGTTCGGATGCAGCGGGATCGATCCGGCGGCCGGCTGCAGGCCGGCCATCCACCGGGTCTCCGGATCGGCGCACACGTCGTGGTCGCGGCTCGAATCGCGCAGATCGACGTAGTCCACGTCCGCGGCCTCGGCCTGCTCGCGCATGACGGTGTTCAACCGGTCGATCTTCTCCTGCAGGTAGGTCGCGTCGTCGGGCCAGATCCGCTGCTCGGGGAAGCACCCGCCGTCGCGGATTCCGGTGGGATAGCCGACGAGCACGATGCGTGCCTCCGGGGAACGCCGGCGGATCTCGTCGATCACCGTGGTGTAGACGGGCGCGAAGGCGTCGATGGCGGCGTCGACACGGTCGGTGCCGTCCGGGGTGTTCGTGATCGCGCACGACGCGCCATCGGGTGGCGCCGAGAGATTGACGCATCCCAGCGCCAGCTGGACGAGACCGATGTCGTTGCCGCCGATACCCACAGTGACGAGTTCGGTGTCGGGGCGCAGCGCGTCGTACTGCGGTGGCACCGTCGCGCCGCGGAAGGTGGTCTGCGGCATCGCGAAGTCGAGTGAGGTGGCGGCGCCGCACGACGCGTCGACGAAGTCCTCGATACCGAGATCGGTCGCGACGAGGGTGGGGTAGTTGCTCGCCGACCGCCCGCACGGATCGCCGTCGGTCTGCGGCGGGATGCCGGGCCCGGAGGTGAACGAGTCTCCCAGGGCGACGTACGACGCGTAGTCCGCAGCCGGGGGCATGTCCTGCGTGTCGGCGCAGGCGACCGTGCCCACGGTCGTGAACGCGATTGCGGCGCAGGCGATGACCCCCGACCGTCGGAGAAGTCTCGGCATCGTCACAGTGGACCTCGCAATCCGGTGGGTGGATGTTTCCGAGGCTACAGGTGTGCCGGTGACCGGAACGGGCGCCGAACGCCGACCGGTCGGGTCGATCGAATACCGACCGTCCCGCTCATGCCTTGAAGTAGACGATCTGGTGCGAGGTCGCGAGCAGAACGCCGTCGCGACCCCACAGTTGTGCGCTCTGGTCGAAGAAGCCCTGTTCGAACCGATTCGCACGTGCGGTCGCGAGCACGGGGCTGTCGGATTGCGCGGCAACGGTCTCCGGGTCCGCGTGGAAGTAGACGGTCATCGAGACCGTGCCGGCCGGCAGCACCCGACCCAGACGCAGGAATGCCCGGGGGTAGAAGATGTCGCACATCGCGGTGAGCGAGGCGAAGTCGAGCGGGCGCGACGGGACGTCGCGGACCCACAGCGTCGACGTGGAGTCGGCGACCTCCGCGCTGCCCTCCTCGGGAACGACTCCTGCGGTGTACCGCATCTCGTAGTTGCGTGCCCACGCGATGAAGTCGGGCAGCGGTGTCGGCTCGAGCGAGTCCGGTGCCGGGGCGGCCGGCGCCTGCAGTTCGGTCGACGACCAGGTGGGGCGACGGAGACCGAAGACGGCCGTTGCGGTGGTGGCGACCTCGCCGCCCTGCGACAGTTCGATCGACCAGTGCTGGGTGGTCCGGTTCGTGCGCGCCGGGCGCACCGCGATGTCGAACGGTCCGTCGGCGATGGGGCCGGCGTAGTTGATCGTCAGGGACAGCGGCATGCCGAGGACGTCCGGGTGTCGTTCGACCGCGCGGAGGAGAGTCGCGGCCGTGATACCGCCGAACGGGCCGACCATGTTCGCGTAGGCGGGGTGCGTGTGCCCTTCGGTGCGATCGTCCCGGACCTCGAACAGGTCGACGGCAGCGTCGAAGACGTGAGTGGTCACCGAGACGTCGGTCATGGCAGGGTCTCCTCGGAAGATGGTGTCGCGCAGGATCGGATCCGTACGACAACATACACAGAGTATGGGGGACAACCACCACTGCCGGAGGAACGGGTGATCGCTGCAGAACGGCGGGACGGACCGCGCGCGGCGATGATCGCCGGCGCGATCGCGCTGATGAGCGAACGAAGTGTCGCGGCCACGTCGTTCCGGGACGTGCTCGAGAACAGCGGGGCGCCGCGCGGCTCGATCTACCACCACTTTCCCGGCGGTAAGGCGCAACTCGTCGAAGAGACGACGGACCGGGCAACCACCCGGATCGAGCGGTCGCTGACGGCCGCCGGCGTCGGTGCAGAGCGTGCCGGTCGTTGGCGAGCCTGGTCATCGCCGCCCTGGAGGGCGCGCTGGTCGCGGCCCCGGCGCAACGCAGTCCGGCTCCGCTCGATGCGGTCGCCGCCGAACTCGAGGTGCTGCTCGCCCCGGTGGTGGGCTGACCGAAGCTGCAGCGGCCGGAAGCCACGGTCGGTGGACTCTCAGCCGTTCCGTCGCCGCGAGATTGCGTTCGCGATCTCGGCCGGCGCTTCCTCCGGAATCCAGTGCGAGACGTCGGGCAGGACCACGAAGTCGTACTCGGCGTCGACGAATTCGCCGCAGCGTTCGGCGCCGGCGCGGCCGATCGCGATGTCGGCGGTGCTCCAGATGTAGGTCGTCGGGACGCGGACCGGGGGAGTCGAATCGAGATCCCGCGTCATGGCGCGATACCAGTTCAGGGCGGCGGTGAGAGCGCCCGGCGCGGACAGGGCGGAGACGTAGTGGTCGACCGAGTCGTGGTCGACTGCGGAGGTGAACATCGCCCGCAGGCGCCGCGCGTCATCGGCGAGGAGCAGGGTCTCCGCCTTGCCTTCCTCGCGGAAGAGACCGATGTAGGAGGAGCGTTCGCGCTGGTCGGCGTCCTCCCGCAACGCCCAGCCGTAGGCGGCGAGGTGGGGGACCGAGACCGCGGTCAACGCCGAGACGCGGTCGGGATTGTGGGCGGCGAAGTACCACGCCACAGCGGCGCCCCAGTCGTGTCCGACGAGGTGGACGCGATCGAGCCCGAACTCGTCGAGCAGGCCGAGGACATCACCGGCGAGCGCCGGCACCGCGTAGTGCTCGACGCCGTTCGGCCGGGCACCGGGGGAGTACCCGCGCTGGTCGGGGGCGATCACGCGGAAACCGCGCTCGACGAGCAGGCGCGCCACCGGCGTCCAGCTGCGTGATGTCTCGGGGAAGCCGTGCAGGAGCACAACGGGTGGGCCGTCCCTCGGACCCGCCACGCGCACGTCGAAGGTCAGGTCGTCGTAGGTGGCGGGTTCGGTCGATGCCATGGGAACCACGTTACGGAAGAGGAGTGTCTGCGACAGGATTTCCTGGCCACCTCGACGAACCGGCGTCGAGCCGACCCGTCACCGGTCGTTCGACGTCCGTCGCGGCCGCCACGCCGCCGCGCCCAGCAGGATCAGACGCATCTGTTTCTCCGCGCGCGTGACCACCTCCGATTCCTGCGCACTGCCGGGACGTTCGACGGCGAGCAGGTCGAGGACGAAATCGAGCATCGCGGTGACCAGCAGATCGGCGGCCATCTCGAGATCGTCGAACTCCCAGTCCTCGAGGCCCGGGGAGCGGCCCAGGTCGGCGGCGAGCTCGCTGGTCAGCAGGCGCAGTTCGACGGAGATCGCGGCGGCGACCTCGGGAACGCCGCCGTGGCGTTCGCGTGCCAAGAACCGGAAAGCCGCCTTGTGTGCCCGTACCTGTTGGACTAGCACGTCGAGCGATTGCCGCGCACCTGCCGGACCGGGCGTGCGACGCGCGTCGCGCAGCAGGCGCCGAAGTACCCGCATCGTGTCCGCCGCAAGGGTGACGCCGAGCTCGTCCATGGACGAGAAGTGCCGGTAGAACGCGGTGGGCACGATGCCCGCGTGACGGGCCACCTCCCTCAGACTCAGCCCGCCGAGTCCCCGGTCGGCGGACAGGTCGAGGGCGGCGTCGAGAAGCGCCTGACGTGTGCGTTCCTTGCGTTCGGCGCGTGTGGTCGGCGGAGGTGCGGAAGCGGTGGACACCCCCTGAGTCTAGGCATGACGTTCCCAGCGGTGTCCGTACATCTGTGTCAGCAGTCACATCGGGGTTGACAGGCGGGTGTGTCCGGCTGTCACACTGATTTCAGTGCACATTCGTTCACTGAGCACGCAGAGGTCTACCGAAAGGCGGACAGACATGATCGTGCGCGCCCGTCCGACGCCCGTCCGGCGCTCGGGTTCGTTGCGAAAATTGCTGGTAGAGGCACTCGGAGTGCTGTCCTACCCGCATCACCCGGACCGCTACCTGGAACTCGCCGACCCGCTTCTCGTCACGTCGGCGAACTATGCCCGGATTACAGATGTGGACCGAAGCGCCACCGACTCGCTCACGATCACGGTGCGCCCCGCGCAGCCGTGCCGACCCCTACCCGGGCAGTACGTGACCGTGTCGGTGCGTGTCGACGGTGTGCGGCATACGCGCTGCTACTCGCCGACGCTCGTCGAAGCGGAGTCGAAGCGCTGGCCCGACCTGCGGTTCACCATCGGCAGGCATCCCGAGGGTACCGTCTCACGCCACCTCCGCGACCGAGCGCAGGTCGGAGACGTCATCGAACTCGGTTCTCCCGCAGGCGAGTTCGTGCTGCCGAGCCCACGCCCCCGACGTCTGCTGTTCGTCGCCGCGGGCTCCGGGCTGACTCCCGTGCTGTCGATGCTGTCCGGTCTCGTCGCCGAGGGGTACGACGGGTGCGCGGTGCTGCTCTACTACACCCGCACCCCCGGGCATGTTCCGCGCCGCGCCGAACTCGACGCTCTTGCCGACCGACCCAACATCGAGATCGTCCACGCGCACACCCGCTCCGACGACGGGCTGCTGCAGGGTCGGTTCGACCGCAGCCACCTCGCGGCCGTCGCACCCTGGTACGCCGACACGCCCACCTTCGTGTGTGGTCCGGCAGAGATGGTCGCGGGCATCCGTGCGGTCTACGCCGAACAGGGCGCCGAGACGATGGTGAACACCGAGGAATTCGTCCTCGCACCACCGGTTGTGTCGACGGACGATGCCGGCGGCGAGATCTCCTTCGCCGAATCCGGCGTGGTTGCCCAGAACACCGGGTCGACGCTGCTCGAACAGGCCGAAGCGGCCGGTCTCACGCCCGAACACGGATGCCGCATGGGCATCTGCCACAGCTGCACCGCCGTCCGGCTGTCGGGGTGCACGCGCGACGTGCGTACCGGCGACGTCGATTCGGAACCGGGCCGCCGCATCCAGATCTGTGTCAACGCCCCGGTCGGCGACGTCGCCGTCGAACTCTGAACCGGCCGTCCGGCGACACCACCGAAATCATTGGAGGACATCATGTTCGGATTGTCCCTACCCACCGTTCCCTTCCTGCCCTTCCTGTCCGGCCGCAGCTCTTCGGTCGGGAACGAACCGCTCGTCCTCGACCACGACAGTGTCGAGGAGATCGGCCGCGAACTCGACGCACTGCGGGAGCAGACGCTCGCATTTCTCGGTGACGAGGACCGTGAGTATCTCTACCGGATCATCAGGGCGCAGCGCGGATTCGAGATCGCCGGTCGCGGTCTGCTCTTCGTCGGATTCCTCCCGCCCGCATGGGTCGCCGGTGTCGCGGCGCTGAGCGTGTCGAAGATCCTCGACAACATGGAGATCGGGCACAACGTCATGCACGGTCAATACGACTGGATGCGCGAGCCGTCGCTGAATTCCCGTGTCTTCGAATGGGACACGGTGTGCCCGTCGGACCAGTGGCGGCACTCGCACAACTACGTGCACCACACCTACACCAACATCCTCGGCCAGGACCGCGACATAGGATACGGGATCCTGCGCATGGACCCGGCCCAGAAGTGGCATCCCTACTATCTCGGCAACCCGGTCTACGCGACCGCCCTCATGCTGCTGTTCGAGTGGGGCGTGATGATGCACGACGCGGAGGTCGACCGGATCGTCGCCGGGAAACGCTCGTGGCGCGACGTGATCCCGATCGCGAAAGGCTGGTGGCGCAAGGCGCGCCGTCAGGTGATCAAGGACTACATCGCCTTCCCGCTGCTGAGCGGACCGATGTTCTTCCCGACGCTGCTCGGCAACGCGACCGCCAATCTGGTGCGCAACGTGTGGGCGTACTCGATCATCTTCTGCGGCCACTTCCCGTCCGGCGTGCAGTCCTTCACGGAGGAGGAGACCGCCGAGGAGACCCGTGGTGAGTGGTACGTCCGGCAGATGCTGGGCAGCGCGAACATCACCGGGTCGCCGTTGTTCCACATCATGTCGGGCAACCTGTCGCACCAGATCGAGCACCACCTGTTCCCCGACCTGCCGGCGCACCGCTATCCGGAGCTCGCGCCGAAGGTCAGGGAACTGTGCGAGAAGCACGGACTTCCGTACAACACCGGTGGCTTCACCGCCCAGGTGACGTCGGTGTGGAAGAAGATCTTCACGCTTGCTCTCCCTCCCGGCTGGTTCGCGCCCGAACCCGAGTCGCGGGTGATCATCGAACGTCACCGCTCCACCGATCGCCCGCTCGACGATGCGGGTACCCTCGCGGACGACACGATCGAGGGGGTCGAACATGGTGGGAAGATTCGAGCGTAACAAGGACACGATCCAGGAGGTCACCGAGTCGGCGGCCACCCACGTCGGCGCGATCGCGGGGATCATCACCGGAGCGGTCCGCGACGTCACCCGCGAGATCGGTGAGTTGATCACCGACGCGATCGAGATGCGCGAGGCCGCCCGCGCCGCGCGCGACGACGAGGAACGCGGAGAAGGGCCGGCGACGTCGGATCGTCGCTCGGCCCCTCCCGCGGAGTAGCGGATCGGAAGGGCGGATCGAGTTCCTACCGCGCGGGGACGCTCGAGGTGGTGCGGGGTGACGGACCCGGCCACCTCGTCGCGCACTGGAGCGCTCTGCACGCACTGTTCTGCGGGGCGACGGCCGAGGCGATCGGCCTCTACCTCCGTGCGGCCCGGGTGCATCGTGCGCACGGCCACCACGCCGCCCACCTGACCTGCCTGTTCCAGCTGGCGATGGCGCAGACCTACGACGGACGACGCGACGACGCCCTGAAGGCGTGAGCTCGTGTCGTCGAGATGGCGGGCCAGCACGGCGAGCGGTGGAACAAGGCCTCTGCGCTGTGGGTCTCGGGGCTCGCCCATTTCCATCTCGGGCGCCTCGGCTCTGCAGTCGACGCGGCGAACGGTGCCCTGGAACGGATCCTCGACACACTCGGCGTGCACTCCCGCACACAGGTCGTCTCGTGGTTGCACACCCACGAAGCGCCCCGAGTGTGAGCGAGCAGGGCGGCGCTCCGGATCAGGACCGGGCCGAGGCCGACTCCCGGCGTGCCGCGGGTACCTTCGTGATCATCGTGAGCACGACCGATACGAGCGCGATGATGCCGATGGTGGTGTAGGCGAGGGTATAGGCCTTGTCGTCGCCGAGGAGCGTAGACGCGATGATCGGGCCGATGATGCCGCCGATGCTCCACCCGATGAGCATCAGGCCGTAGATGGCGCCGGCGTTGCGGACCCCGAAGAAGTCGCCGGCGGTGGCGGGCATGGTGCCGAATGCGCCGCCGTAGCAGAGATAGATGATCGCGGCCAGGACCGAGAACAGCACCACGCCGGTGGCATGCGGCAGCACGATCAGGCACACGCCCTGCAGCACGAGCAGTGCGGTGAAGGTCTTCATCCGGCCGATATGGTCGGAGATCGCCGCCCACACGATCCGGCCGGCGCCGTTGAAGATCGCGAGCACGCCCACGAGTGCCGCCGCGCCGGAGGTGCTGAAACCGGCGATGTCGGACGCACTCGGCTTCGCCTGCGAGATCAGGGAGATGCCGGCGGTCACGCACAGGGTGAGGATGGCGGTCAGGAGGTACCACTGGGGCGTGCGGAGGGCCTCGTTCTGGGTGTACTCCTTGCCGCGGTCCGCTCCGCTGCCGTCGCGGCCGACGGGGTCGAAGCCCGGCACGGTGTACCCCTCGGGCGGGTTGCGGAAGAGTGCCGCACCGGCCAGCGACATCACGAGGTAGGCGATACCCAAAGGCAGGAAGGCGCTCGTGGGGTCGTCCGGATTCCGGTCGATGAGCCACTGCGCGACCGGCGAGGTGAGCACGGCGCCGAACCCGAAACCGCCCACAGCGAGTCCGGTGATGAGACCGGTCTTGTCGGGGAACCACTTCTGCAGCATGGCGATCGGGACAATGTACGCGAAGCCCAGCCCGAAACCGCTGATGATGCCGTACCCGAGGATGAGCAGCCAGTAGTCCTCGGCTCCGTCGGTGAAGGAGGCGAGGAGGATGCCGAGCGCATAGATGATGCCGCCGATCAACGCGACGACTCGGGGACCTTTCAGATCCTGCAGTCGGCCACCGAGATAGGTGCCGATGAAGATCATGCCGATGGTCACGGTGAACGGCAGTGAGGCCCGGACCGTGCTCAGTTGCCAGGAGTCGGCGCTCTCGAGGGCTCCGCCGAAGACCGACCACGCGTAGACCGCGCCGATCGAGAACTGCAGCAACAGACCCCCGGCCACGAGGAGCCAGCGGAAGCTGCCCGGAGGCTGAGCCGTCGCGGCGTCGCCGTGTGGTTCGCGCGTAGGCTTGCCGGAGTCCATGCGTTCTCCCTCGTCCTGCCCGCGAGCCGGATCTCAGCTGCGGTAACGAACGGGTTCCCCGCGATCGACTCGTTCACGCTGGGGAACGACGGTGTACTTGGGATCCTTCGCCGACGCGATGCCGGCCTCGTAGACGCCGAGTCGCGTGCACAGCGAACCGGCCATGAGAGCGGCACCGGACACTGCCGATACCACGCGATTGCGGCGGCCGGCGAGTGCGCCGAGCGCGCCGGCCACCGTCAATGCCTTGCTGGCCCTCATCAGTCGCCCGGGGCGGCCCTGGTGGAGCGTCTCGGCCGACAGGCCCATCGACTTCTCCATCTGCTGCTCGGTCGCGAGTTCGACGAGCGCACCGCCGACGGCGAAGGCGCGTGCCGGCCCGGCCTCGGCGACCGGCGCACCCAGCAGTCCGAGACCACCCGATGCGGCCGCTGCCGACCCACAGAACACGAAGGGGATTTCCTTGAAGGCGGAGTGCCAGGCTGGGGTTGCGGTGTCGGACAACAGGACTCCGGTATAGGCGGCGACCGGCGGTGCCGTCAGTGCACCCACGATCCCGGCGGGCCGGCCCAGGGCGACCAGCAGGCGCACCGGCCCGCGCTTCCACCGAGCGGGGAGCATCGCGGCGATCTCCGCGGCCGCCGCGACGCCCGCGAACGGACCGTGCAGCGACAGGATCCACGTACCGACCGACATCGGGGAGGTCGGTTTGGCGACTCGCAGCATGTTGAGGAAGCGGCTCGGTTTGCCGAGATCGTGAACCAGCGCACCGACACTGACGAGCAGCGATGTGAGCGAACCGAATCGGGCGACGCGACGCAGGGCGGGCCGCCCCGTGAGATCGGCACCCGCGGCGAGCAGCGAGCTGCCCGCGGCCACGCCGCCGGTGAACAGATAGATCGCGATGTCGTGTTCCCACGGGGCCGGCTTCACGATCTGGCGTCCGTAATAGGACTCGAAGTCGGCCTCCGGCACCATCACCCGGTCGCCGCCGCGACCACCTCCGGACCGGCGGGGGTTGCCCGGGCTGCCGCCGTGCTGCACCTGGGTCATCAGCGCCTCCTCAGGAACGACGCGGCGGCGCCCGCCAGCATCGCGACCGCTGCCACTGCGGCGCGGGTCCACATCTCCGGCAGATCCTTGGTCGTCACCACCGGATCCGGCGGCAGGCCGTAGACCTCCGGTTCGTCGAGGAGCAGGAAGAAGGCGCCGGTCCCGCCGACCCCGTCCTCGGGATCGTTGCCGTAGAGTCGTGCCTCGCTCACGCCGCGCTCGTGCAGGGCGGCCAGTCGTTCCTCGGCGCGAGCGCGCAGTTCCTCGACGTCGCCGTACTGGATCGACTCCGTGGGGCACGCCTGCGCGCAGGACGGGGTCTGGCCGTCGGTGAGACGGTCGTAACAGAGCGTGCACTTCTGGGCGATACCGACCTTCGGGTCGCCCTCTGGACCCTTGCGACGGTCGATGACGCCGTACGGGCACGCAGCGACGCAGTATCCGCAGCCGTTGCAGATGTCGTCCTGCACGACCACCGTGCCGAACTCGCTGCGGAACAGCGACCCGGTCGGGCACACGTCGAGGCACGCCGCGTGGGTGCAGTGCTTGCACACGTCCGAGGACATCAACCAGCGGAAGTCCGGCTTCTCCTCCTCCGGAAGCTCCGTCGGGGTCGCGCCGACGGTCGGCATCCCCAGCGAGACCGGCGGTTTCGACTCCGCAGGGCGCTCGATGAAGGCGACGTGCCGCCACTGATTGGCGTTGAGCGAATGACTGTTGTCGTACGAGGTGCCGAGCATCGCGAAGGCGTTCTCGGGGACGTCGTTCCACTCCTTGCAGGCCACCTCGCAGGCCTTGCACCCGATGCACACACTGGTGTCGGTGAAGAAGCCCTTGCGAGCCGGCGGATCCTCGTACCCGGCATCGGGTGCCGGGTCGATCGGTCCGAAGAAGCTGTTGGGACCCGTCACTCGTCCTCCTCCGGGGCACGTGGGTCGTCCGAGGTCTCCGGGGCACGTGGGTCGTCCGAGGTCTCCGGGGCACGTGGGTCGTCCGACGCCGTATCGCCGTCCGGGACCGTCACGATGGGTGGGTACACGTGATCGGTTACCCCGGCCCGCCGCGCATATCCCTCGACGTACTCCCGCAGTGCCGCTCCGGACGGTCGGCGTCCTGCCCGGACGTCGCACGTACCGACCTTGGTCTCCTGGATGAGCACGTTGGGGTCCAACGTGATTCCGAACAGATCGTTCGTCGAGTCGCCGGTCACCATGCCGCCGCTGCCCCAGTGATAGGGCATCCACACCTGGTGGACGGTCCGTCCCTCCACCTTCAGCGGACGCAACCGCTCGGTCACCAGGACCCGGCCCTCGATCGCAGAGCGGGCGGTGACGACGTGGCACCAGCCCATGTGCTCGAGTCCGCGTTCGGCCGCCAGGGCGGGGGAGACCTCCACGAACATCTCCGGTTGCAATTCGGCGAGATGTTCGAGATAGCGGCTCATGCCGCCGGCGGTGTGGTGCTCGGTGAGACGACTCGTCGTGAATACGAAGGGGAACACGTCGCTGTGTTCTTCCGGCGGTGAGGGGTTCATCGGATTGTCGTCACGCCGGTACTCCATGCGCGTCGGGTTGGCCTGCTGCGCGTAGAGCGGATTGCGGAACGGCGACTCCACCGGTTCGTAGTGCGTCGGCATCGGACCGTCGACGAGCCCCTGGGGGGCGTAGAGGGCACCCTTGCCGTCGCCCTGCATGATGAACGGATCGATCCCTTCGAGCGCCTCGACACCGTCGGCGCCGTCGGGGGAGCGGTAGCTCGGCGGCTTCGTCTTCTCGAAGTCCGGCACGTCCGCACCTGTCCACTGCTGTGCGTCCTCGTCCCACCACACGTAGGCCTTGCGTTCGCTCCACGGCCTGCCCTCGGGGTCGGCGGATGCCCGGTTGTACAGGATGCGGCGGTTCATCGGCCACGCCCAGCCCCACTCGGGAGCCACGAACGACTGCTCGTGCCGGGACTTACGCCGGTTGGCCTGGTTGACGCCGTCGGCGTAGACCCCGGTGTAGATCCAGCAGCCACCGAGGGTGGAGCCGTCGTTCTTCATCTCGGTGAACGACGACAGTGGCCGACGGGTCGCGACGTCGTAGCCGTTGATCTCCATGAGCACTGCGTCGGCACTCGGCTCGTCGTACTCGCCGTGCACGGGGTAGTCCCATACCAGGTCGAGCAGCGGACGGTCGCGCTCGTCGGTCGACTCGGCCAGACGCTCCCGCATCATGCGGCCGAGGTGGTAGAAGAACCACAGTTCCGAGCGGCAGTCCTCGGGCGGCTCGACGGCCTTCTCCCGCCACTGCAGCATCCGCTGGGTCTGCGTGAAGGTGCCTTCCTTCTCGGCGTAGGAGGCCGCCGGGAAGAGGAACACCTCGGTGGCGCACTCCTCGGTCACGATCTCACCGGTCTCGATCTCCGGGGAGTCCTTCCAGAAGTTGGCGCTCTCGATCTCGAACAGGTCGCGCACCACGAGCCAGTCGAGGTTTGCCATCCCGAGCCTCTGCGCGCGCCCGTGGGCGGAGCCGACGGCCGGGTTCTGCCCGAGGAGGAAGTAGCCCTTGACCTTTCCATCGATCATGTCGAGCACCGAACGGTAGGTGCCGTGGTCGCCGGTGATCTTCGGCATGTAGTCGAAGCAGTAGTCGTTGTCGGCGGTCGCCGCGTCGCCCCAGTATGCCTTGAGCAGGTTCACCGCGTAGGCGTCGGCCTTCGACCAGAAACCCTTGCTGCCCGGGTTGCGCACGCTGTCGACCCAGTCCGTGAACGAGTGGTGCTTGTTCGCGTCGGGCATCGGCAGGTAGCCGGGCAACAGGTTGAACAACGTCGGGATGTCGGTCGAGCCCTGGATGCTGGCATGACCGCGCAGCGCCATGATGCCTCCGCCGGGGCGGCCCATGTTGCCGAGCAGCAGCTGCAGGATCGCGCCGGTGCGGATGTACTGCACACCGACACTGTGCTGGGTCCAGCCCACGCTGTAGACGAGCGCCGTCGTCCGCTCCCGACCGGAGTTCTCGGTCCACGCGCGGCAGACGTCGAGGAAGTCCTCCTGCGAGACGCCGCACACCTGCTCGACCACCTCGGGGGTGTAGCGGGCGAAGTGCCGCTTGAGCACCTGGTAGACGCACCGCGGGTGCTGTAGGGTCTCGTCGCGCCTCGGGTGGCTCGCCGTCTGCATGCCGTGCGACTCGTTCTGCAGGCCCGCGGCCGTGTCCCGATGCTCGGCGTGCTCGTCGGAGCCGTTGGCCTGCGACTTGTGCAGGTCGCCGGATTCGTCCTCCACGTCGTACTGCCAGCTCGTCGGATCGTAGGTCCGCTTCTCGGGGTCGAAGCCCGAGAAGAGCCCGTCGAGATCGTCGGTGTCCTCGAACTTGTCGCTGACGAGCACCGCGGCGTTCGTGTAGTTGACGACGTACTCGCGGAAGTCCAGCCCGTTGCTCAGGATGTAGTTGACGATGCCGCCGAGGAAGGCGATGTCGCTGCCGACCCGGATCGGGACGTGCTTGTCCGCCACCGCGCTTGTACGGGTGAAGCGCGGGTCGATGTGGATGACGCGGGCACCGCGTTTCTGGGCCTCCACGACCCACTGGAAGCCCACCGGGTGGGCCTCGGCCATGTTGGAACCCTGGATGATGATGCAGTCAGCGTTGGCCAGGTCGGCTGTGTAGCCGGTGGCGCCGCCGCGCCCGAAGCTGGTCCCCAGACCGGGGACGGTGGCGGAGTGTCATATGCGGGCCTGGTTCTCGATCTGGACCGCCCCCATCGCTGTGAACAGCTTCTTGATGAGGTAGTTCTCCTCGTTGTCCAGCGTGGCACCGCCGAGGCTGGCGATGCCCATCGTGCGCCGGACACGGTGGCCCTTGTCGTCGAATTCCTGCCAGGTCTCGCGGCGGGTCTTCAGCACGCGGTCGACGACCATCTCCATGGCCGTGTCGAGATCGAGGTCTTCCCATTCGGTGCCGTAGGGCCGGCGGTAGCGGACCCGGGTCTCGCGCAGCTCGCTGGTGACGAGGTTCTTGCTCGCCGAGCCCTTGGGGCACAGGCGCCCGCGGTTCACGGGGCTGTCGGAATCGCCTTCGATCTGGACGACCTTTTCGTCCTTGACGAAGATCTTCTGTCCGCATCCGACAGCGCAGTAGGGGCACACGCTGCGGGCGACACGATCGGCGGTGGAGGTGCGCGGTTCGATCTCCTCGGTACGACGGGACCGTGCGGCCTTGCCGCGTCCGAGCAGGTCCTTACCGAGGAACTGGCGCAGGACGGGCCAGGGGAGGGACGTGTCTTTCTCCGCCATCGGTGCTCCTTTCCTGCGCTCTCGTTCCGAAGTTACCGTCTACCCGCGCTTCGTGCCGGTTAATCCGGATCCCGTGCAGGTGTGTCGGCATGTCCGTCGGTCGTCGGGGTCAGCGCACCCGGATCGCGTGTTCGCCCGCGGGGACCACCTCCCCGATGACCGGATGGCCGGGGAGCTCCCCGACGACCAGGAGACCGCCGGACGTCTGAGCGTCGGCGAGCAGGAGTAGTTCGTCGTCGTCCACCTCGGAGTCGACCTGCTCGCGGACCCAATCGAGATTGCGACGGCTCCCGCCGGGCACGAATCCCTCCGCGAGCGACTCGCGCGCTCCCGCGACGTACGGCACGGCCGCGGAGTCGATCACGGCGGTCGTGCCGCTGGCCCGCATCATCTTCATCAGATGGCCGAGCAGACCGAAACCGGTGACGTCGGTGGCGGCGCGGACACCGGCCTCGTGCGCAAGTTGTGCCGCCTCGCGGTTGAGTGTCGTCATCACCGCGACCGCTTCCTCGAAACGCTCGCCGGTGGCCTTGTGACGGTTGTTCAGGATGCCGAGACCGAGCGGCTTGGTGAGAGTCAGCGGCAGGCCGGGCGTGGCAGCGTCGTTGCGCAGCAGGCGATCCGGATCGCCCAGACCGGTGACCGCCAGTCCGTACTTCGGCTCCCGGTCGTCGATGCTGTGCCCGCCGGCGAGATGGGCACCCGCCTCGGCGCACGCGTCGGCGCCGCCGCGCATGACTTCGGCGGCGAGTTCGAACGGGATGAGCTCGCGCGGCCAGCCCAGGAGGTTGACCGCGATGATCGGCGTGCCACCCATCGCGTAGACGTCGGACATGGCGTTGGTGGCGGCGATCCGTCCCCAGTCGTAGGCGTCGTCGACGACCGGGGTGAAGAAGTCGGCCGTCACGATGACGGCCCGGCCGCTCCCGTCGGGCGCCGGATCGATCCGGACCGCGGCTCCGTCGTCGCCGTTCTCCACACCCACCAACAGTTCGCCGGAGGCCCGTCCACCCTGCAGACCGCCGAGCACCCGCTCGAGTTCACCCGGCGGAACCTTGCATGCGCACCCGCCGCCGGCGGCGTACTGGGTGAGTCGGATGGCGCCCTCGGGAAAGTCGACGTGTGCGGTCATGAACCCAAACATACGGGCGAGTCGTAACCGAGGGCCCGACTTCGGTTAGGGTGAGCGCGGAGGTGGTTCTCGTCTGGTGACGGTCGCGGTCTTCAAAACCGTTGTGGCCCAGTATCTGGGCTGGGCGGGTTCGATTCCCGTCCGCCTCCGCCAAAAGTTTTCGTCGACCGTGGGATGAGGAGCGCGTGCCGGATCCGAGGCGGGACGTTCCCCGCACCGACCAGGTCCTGGCCGATCCGCGCCTGCGCGAGGCCGTCGACCGGCTCGGCGCCCGACTGGTCAAGCAGACCGTCGTCGCGGCCCAGCAACGGTGCCGCGACGGCGAGATCGGGCCCGATGCCGTCGCCGACGTCGCGGTCGCGTCGCTGCCGCAGCAGGCGACCACCCTGCGCCGCGTCGTCAACGCGACCGGCGTGGTGGTGCACACCAATCTCGGTCGCGCTCCGCTGTCCCGAGCGGCGGTCGAGGCGGTGTCCACCGCGGCGGGCGCCACCGACGTCGAACTCGACCTGGCCACCGGTCGGCGCGGACGGCGAGGACGCGGCGCCCTCGAAGCACTCGCCGAACAGGTACCCGACGCCGGCGGCATCCACGTCGTCAACAACGGTGCCGCGGCTCTCGCCCTGGTCACCCGGGTGCTCACACGCGGTGGTCGCTCGATCGTGATCGCACGGGGCGAACTGGTCGAGATCGGTGACGGCTTCCGGATCCCGGAACTGCTGGAATCCGTGGGCGCGACGCTGCGTGAGGTCGGCACCACCAACCGCGTGCGCCTGAGCGACTACGCCGCGGCCGTCGACGACGACACCGCCTTCGTCCTCAAGGTGCATCCCTCGAACTTCACCGTCAGCGGCTTCACGTCGTCGGTGTCGGTCCGGGAACTCTCCGGACTCGGACCGCCCGTCGTGGTCGACATCGGATCGGGTCTGCTCGCGCCGCATCCGCGGCTGTCGAACGAACCCGACGCCACCACCGCGCTGCGTGCCGGCGCCGACCTGGTGACCGCCTCGGGCGACAAGCTCCTCGGCGGTCCGCAGGCCGGCCTGCTGCTCGGACGGGCCGAACTCGTGGAACGCCTGCGGCGCGACCCGTTCGCGCGGGCGCTGCGCGTCGACAAGCTCACCCTGGCCGCTCTCGAAGCGACCCTGACGGGACCGATGCCACCCGTGGCGTCGGCGCTGGCCTCCCGCCCGGAAGATCTCCGCGCCCGCGCACAGGCGATCTGCGTGGCGCTGCCCTCGGAGTGCCAACCCGAGGTGGTCGACTCCGACGGCGTCGTCGGGGGCGGTGGCGCCCCGGACGTCGTCCTGCCGAGCGTCGCGATCGCCCTGCCCGAACATCTCGCACTCCCGTTGCGGCTCGGTGAGCACCCCGTCGTCGGCCGCGTCGAACGCGGCCGGTTGCTGCTCGACCTGCTCGCGGTCGACCCCGCCGAGGACGGCGAGCTGATCGACGCCGTGACGCGCGTGGCCGCTCGCGAAGGATCCTGATGCAGGTCGTCGCGACCGCCGGTCACGTCGATCACGGCAAGTCGACGCTGGTCGAGGCGCTCACCGGTGCGAACCCGGATCGGCTCGCCGAGGAACGGCGACGAGGACTGACCATCGAACTCGGCTACTGCTGGACGTCCTGGCCAGAGGTGGGGGAGGTCGCCTTCGTCGACGTCCCCGGGCACGAGCGATTCCTGACGACGATGCTCTCCGGAGTGGGATCGGTCCCGGCCGCGCTGTTCGTGGTGGCCGCCGACGATCCGTGGATGCCGCAGGCGTCCGAACACCTCGCAGCACTCGACGCGCTCCGCGTGCGCCACGCGGTCGTCGCCGTTACCCGGGCCGATCTCGCCGATCCGGGACCCGCGGCCGCGCGGGCCGCGGCGAAGGTCGCCCGCACGAGTCTGGCGGGGGCGCCCGTCGTCGCCGTGAGCGGGCGCACCGGGATGGGCCTCGACGACCTCCGGAGCGCACTGACGACGATGGTCGCCTCGCTTCCGGACCCCGATCCGCAGGCCGACGTCCGGCTCTGGGTGGACCGCCGGTTCACCGTGCGTGGATCCGGAACCGTCGTCACCGGAACCCTTCCCGCGGGCACGGTGCGCGTGGGGGACACCCTCGTGCTGGGGGACACGCCGCTGCGGGTCCGCAGCGTGCAGGCACTCGGTCGCGACCGGAGCGCGGTGAGCGGCGTGGCCAGGGTCGCCCTCAATCTCACCGGCCGGGTCGACGATCTGGGACGGGGCAGTGTGCTCGTCACGCCCGGCGCGTGGCACCACACCACCGTCGTCGACGTTCGGATCAGCGGCGACGACCGGCCGCCCGTCGCTCCGGTGCTGCACATCGGAGCCGCGGACGTCGGTGTCCGGTGCCGTCCGCTGGCAGACGATCTCGTCCGGCTCACCCTCGACCGCCCGCTGCCCCTGCGGATCGGCGACCGCGCGTTGCTGCGCGACCCGGGCCGCCGGATGATCTGGCGAGCCGACGTTCTCGACCCCGATCCACCCCGATTCCGGCGTCGCGGCGCGGCGGCACGCCGCGCGCTGCAACTGGCAGGGGCCGACGGGACGCCGCACCTGGCCGACGAACTCGCCCGCCGCGGACTCCTGCACCGGCAACGGTTGCGACAGTTGGGCATCCCACTCGCACGGGGAGAGCACCTGACGGTCGGGCCGTGGCTCGTCGCACCTGGTCTCGCGAAGACCGTCGCCGACCGGCTGCCCACACTCGTGCAGGCCCATGCCCGCACCCATCCACTGGATCCGGCGGCGCCGTTGACGGTGCTGGCGTCGCAGCTGCGTCTTCCCACACCGGACCTCGTCCGGGCGCTGGTGCGACCTCCGCTCGAAGTGGTCGGGGGGCGGGTGATCGCTCCCGGCGCCGACGGTCTACCGCCGAAGATCCGCAAAGCCGTCGAGCAGGTGCGCCGCGACCTGTCGGCCGCCCCGTTCGCGGCCCCGACCGCCGATCGCCTACGCGAGCTCGGCCTCGACGACCGGGCCCTCGGCGCGGCCGAACGCAGCGGACGGTTGTGGCGGGCGGGCCCGGGCATCGTCCTGCTCCCCGACGCCGCCGACACGGCCGTGGAGCTGCTGGGCGAATTGGACCAGCCCTTCACGACCAGTGCCGCGCGCGAACGCCTGGGAACGACACGGCGGGTGGTCCTGCCGTTGCTCGACCGGCTCGACAAGGCGGGTCGCACACGCCGGCTCCCCGACGACCGCCGCCAGATCGTCCGCTAGAGTCGCCGTCCCCGCACTCTCCGGCGGGACGACTCTTCACCCGAAACGCGAAGTGCGGGTACCGAACTCGTCGGTACCCGCACTTCGCATGAAGAATCAGTCGTCAGATGACGCCCAGTGCGAACACAGCGTCAGATGACGCCCAGTGCGAACATGGCGTCGGCGACCTTCACGAAGCCGGCGATGTTGGCGCCGTGGATGTAGTCGCCCGGCTTGCCGTACTCGGCGGCGGTCTCGACGCAGCGGCCGTGGATGTCGGCCATGATCCCGGCGAGACGCTCGTCGGTGTAGTCGAAGTGCCACGAGTCGCGCGAGGCGTTCTGCTGCATCTCCAACGCCGAGGTCGCCACACCACCGGCGTTGGCGGCCTTGCCGGGCGCGAAGGCGACTCCGGCGTCGCGGAAGACACTGATGCCGCCCGGGGTGGTGGGCATGTTGGCGCCCTCGGCGACGATCTTCACGCCGTTGTTGACAAGGGTCTTCGCCGAGTCCTCGTCGAGTTCGTTCTGCGTGGCGCACGGCAGTGCGACGTCGCACGGCACGTTCCAGATGTTGCCGCCGGGGAAGAACTCGGCGTCGCCGCGCTCGTCGACGTACTCGGAGATGCGTCCGCGGCGGACCTCCTTGATCTCCTTGAGGAGAGCGACGTCGAGGCCCTTGCGGTCGACGATGTAGCCGGAGGAGTCGGAGCACGCGATCGCGGTGCCGCCGAGCTGGTGGATCTTCTCGATGGCGTAGATCGCGACGTTGCCCGAACCCGAGACGACGGCGGTGCGGCCGTCGAGCGAGGTGCCGGCGGTCTTGGCCATCTCGTTGACGAAGTAGGCCGCGCCGTAACCGGTGGCCTCCTTGCGCACCTGCGAACCACCCCAGGTCAGGCCCTTGCCGGTAAGGACGCCGGACTCGTAGGAGTTGGTGAGGCGCTTGTACTGGCCGAACAGGTACCCGATCTCGCGGCCGCCGACGCCGATGTCACCGGCCGGGACGTCGGTGTACTCACCGATGTGGCGGTGCAGCTCGGTCATGAACGACTGGCAGAAGCGCATGATCTCCTGCTCGGAGCGACCCTTGGGGTCGAAGTCCGAGCCGCCCTTGCCGCCGCCGATGGGCAGGCCGGTGAGGGCGTTCTTGAAGATCTGCTCGAAGCCGAGGAACTTGACGATGCCGAGGTTGACGCTCGGGTGGAAGCGCAGCCCGCCCTTATAGGGGCCGAGAACGCTGTTGTACTGCACGCGGAAGCCACGGTTGACGTGGACGTTACCCTGATCATCGATCCACGGCACGCGGAAGATGATCTGCCGCTCCGGCTCGCACAGGCGCTCGATCAGACCGGATTCGAAGTATCCGGGGTGCCGCTCGAGCACGACATGCAGAGACTCGAACACTTCGGCCGCAGCCTGGTGGAATTCGGGTTCACCTGCGTTGCGGGCCTTGACCTGCTCGTAGATCTCTTCGATGCGGTCCGATGTCGACACGCCCACCTACCTGACTCTGTGAGGATTCTGTAACACGGGATTTACGACGAGAACTATAGGACGTGGCCCTTAGCATGTGTTAACCCTGCGGCAAGGTGGGATGAGAAACACACGATCCGAACGGCCTGTCTGCCGGGCGAAATGCCCAGTTCACCGGTATGATGTGCGGCCTCGCGACGGGTGGTCCGCCGGCGGTCGAGGTGCCCCCGGCAGGACTCGAACCTGCGACCTAGAGATTAGAAGGCTCTTGCTCTATCCAGCTGAGCTACGGAGGCGCGGCCAGAATCTTAGCGGGTGCTCCCCGAAGTCGCCGCACACACCCTCGTACCCGCCGGGGTCAGCGCTCGAGCGTGCTGCCCCGTTCGTCGTCGGGGCTCGATTCGCCCCGCGGAACGTCCACTCGACCGGTCTTGAACCGTTGGATGAGATGGTCGATTCCGACACCCAGGACCACCGCGACGCAGATGGCGACCGCGGCGCCGAACAGCGGCTGCGATTCGAACCAACCGCCGACGAGGCGCCCCACGAACGCCGAATACAGCGCCCAGGTCGTGCCACCGAGGATCGTGAGCGGCACGAACTTCTGCCGCGGGTAGCGGGTCGCTCCGGCCGTCATGTTCACAGCGATCCGGCCGATCGGGATGTATCGCGCCGTGAGGATCACTGCGGCGCCGCGCTTGTCGAGTCCGCGCCGCGCCCACGCGAAAGCGGCTCGTGCCCTCGGGCGGCGCATCCACCGGAACCGTTCGGTACCGACCTTCCGTCCGATCGCGTACGCGATGTTGTCACCGATGATCGCGCCGAGCGCCGCGAGCACGATGACGATCCACAGGTAAGGACGCCCGGTCGAGCCGGAGAGGGACGACAGGGTCACCAGGACGGTCTCGCTGGGCACCGGTGGGAAGAAGCCGTCGAGGATGCACACGGCGAAGAGCAACGGGTAGACCCACAGGGCTGCGGCCTGGCCGATGATGAATTCGTTGATCACGTCCATGGATCTGTGTGGTGCTCCCGTCGGGTCCGCCGGTCGGCTCCTTCCACGCTATCCGCTCGCACCGCCGAGGACTCCGGACGACGGCGGCGTTACGGCACACACCGTCGACCGCAAGGGAACGATTCGATTCCGATTCGCCCGTTTCGTCGCATCGATCTCGAGTCGGGTCTACTATGATCGCACCAAGGGGGAATCGTGGGCGGCTGGTGGGGGAAACCGGTCCGCGCCACCTGATGGCGGGAGTTCTTCATGCAGGTTCCTGGCCCATTCGAGTACGAGCGTGCCACCGGAGTGGATCACGCCGTCGAGTTGCTCGACCGGCACGGAGAGGGGGCCCGGGTCGTCGCCGGCGGGCACAGTCTGCTGCCGATGATGAAACTTCGGCTCGCGAATCCGGAGTACTTGATCGACATCAACGATCTCGCGGACGAACTCGATCACATCGTGTTCGAACCCGGGTCCGTGCGCCTCGGTGCCCTGGTCCGGCACCGCCGGCTTCTCGAATCCGACGAACTCGCCGAGATCTTCCCGATCTTCCGCGATGCCGAGCGCGTGATCGCCGATCCTGTCGTCCGCAATCGTGGAACGCTCGGTGGGTCGTTGTGTCAGGCAGATCCTGCCGAGGATCTGTCCACCGTGTGTGCAGTGCTCGGCGCGACCTGTGTCGTACGCGGACCGGGCGGGGTGCGCGAGCTCGATTTCCACGACTTCCATCTCGGCCCCTACGAGACGGCGGTCGCCCCGAACGAACTGCTCGTCGAGGTGCGGCTGCCGAGGAAGGGCACCGGGGCCAGTGCGTACGAGAAGGTCGAGCGTCGCACCGGCGACTGGGCGGTGGCCGCCGCGGGCGCCGCGCTGTGGATGTCGGACGACGGACGCATCACCGACGCGCGTGTCGGGCTGACGGCGGTGCGCGCCGACGAGGCGGCGCTGTCCAGGGTGTCCGAGCTGTTGCGCGGCTCGCCGGCCTCGGAGGAACTCTTCCGCGAGGCGGGAGCGGCGGCCGCGTCGGCATGCGATCCCGAGACCGATCAGCGCGGCACCGCCGCCTACAAGCGTCACCTCGCATCGGAGTTGACGGTGCGGGCCCTGCGCCAATCCGCCGAACGTCTCGGCGTCACCGAAAGGGTGTGAACCGATGCAGATCTCGATGACGGTCAACGGCGAGAGTGTCACCGCCGACGTCGAACCCCGGACGCTGCTCGTGCACTTCCTGCGCGACCACCTCGGTCTGACCGGAACCCACTGGGGTTGCGACACGAGCAACTGCGGTACGTGTGTCGTCGCCGTGGACGGCGAGCCGGTGAAGTCGTGCACCACGCTGGCGGTCATGGCCGCCGGCCACGAGGTGCTCACCGTCGAGGGACTCGAACGCGACGGTGTCCTCGACCCCGTGCAGGAAGGCTTCGTGCGCTGCCACGGACTGCAGTGCGGCTTCTGCACCCCGGGAATGATGATCACCGCGCGGTCCCTGCTCGACCGCGATCCCGACCCCGACGAGGCGACGATCCGCGAGGCGATCTCCGGGCAGATCTGCCGCTGCACCGGCTACACCACCATCGTCCGGTCGGTCCGGTGGGCCGCCGAACACTCCTCGAAGGCGCAACCCACGGAGGTGTCGTGATGACCGCGGTCGAACCGGACACACGCCCGGAGGAACAGGACAACGATGGCAAGCCGTGCGGACACGGCCGGATGCTGCGCAAGGAGGACCCGCGGTTCGTGCGGGGCCGCGGCAACTACGTCGACGACGTCCGGCTGCCCGGCATGCTGCATCTCGCGGTGCTCCGATCGCCGGTTGCGCATGCGCGCATCAACGGCATCGATACGTCCGCCGCCCTCGCGCACCCGAAGGTGCGGGCGGTGATCACGGGCGCCGATCTGGCAGAGAAGGGACTCGCCTGGATGCCGACGCTGTCGAACGACGTACAGGCCGTGCTGGCCACCGACAAGGTGCGCTTCCACGGTCAGGAGGTCGCCTTCGTCGTCGCCGACGACCACTACTCGGCGCGCGACGCCCTCGAACTGATCGACGTCGACTACGAGATGCTCGACCCGGTCGTCGACGTGCGCACGGCGCTGTCGCCCGAGGCACCGGTGATCCGGACCGATCTCGACGGCAAGACCGACAACCACTGCTTCGACTGGGAAACCGGCGATGCCGCGGCCACCGACGCGGTCTTCGCGAAGGCCGACGTCGTCACCCGGCAGGAGATCGTCTATCCACGCGTGCATCCCGCGCCGATGGAGACCTGCGGTGCGGTCGCCGATTACGACCGGATCTCCGGGAAGCTGACGCTCTGGTCCACCACACAGGCCCCGCACGCCCATCGCACGCTGTACGCGCTGGTGGCGGGTCTGCCCGAGCACAAGATCCGCGTCATCTCACCCGACATCGGCGGGGGATTCGGCAATAAGGTCCCCATCTACCCCGGCTACGTCGGAGCGATCGTCGCGTCGCTGGTCACCGGTCATCCGGTGAAGTGGATGGAGGACCGCAGCGAGAACCTCATGAGCACCGGCTTCGCACGCGACTACATCATGGTCGGGGAGATCGCGGCGACGAAGGAAGGTCGCATCCTCGCGATCAGGTCCCGTGTCCTCGCCGACCACGGCGCCTTCAACGCCACCGCGGCCCCGGTGAAATATCCGGCCGGCTTCTTCGGTGTGTTCACCGGCAGTTACGACATCGAGGCCGCCTACTCCCACATGACCGCGGTCTACACCAACAAGGCACCCGGCGGCGTCGCCTACGCCTGCTCGTTCCGCATCACCGAGGCCGTGTACTTCGTCGAACGGCTCGTCGACTGCCTCGCCTACGACCTCGACATGGACCCTGCGGAACTGCGCCTGAAAAACCTCCTGCGCCCTGATCAGTTCCCCTACACGAGCAAGACCGGCTGGAAGTACGACTCGGGCGACTACGAGACCACCATGCGCAAGGCCATGGACATCGTCGGCTACGACGAGCTGCGCCGCGAGCAGGCCGAACGCCGCGCACGGGGTGAGCTGATGGGTATCGGCATGTCGTTCTTCACCGAGGCCGTCGGCGCCGGTCCGCGCAAGGACATGGACATCCTCGGTCTCGGCATGGCCGACGGCTGCGAACTGCGTGTCCATCCCACCGGCAAGGCCGTGGTGAGATTGTCGGTGCAGTCCCAGGGGCAAGGACACGAGACGACTTTCGCGCAGATCGTCGCGGAGGAGATCGGCATCCCGCCCGACGACATCGACGTCGTCCACGGAGACACCGACAACACCCCCTTCGGGCTCGGCACCTACGGAAGCCGCTCGACACCGGTGTCCGGCGCGGCCGCCGCGCTGGTAGCCCGCAAGGTGCGCGACAAGGCGAAGATAATCGCATCGGGCATGCTCGAGGTCTCCGTCGCCGATCTCGAATGGGAGAAGGGCACCTTCCGAGTCAAGGGCGACCCGTCGGCGGCGGTCACGATCCAGGACATCGCGATGCGGGCCCACGGCGCCGGCGATCTGCCCGAAGGTCTCGAAGGCGGTCTCGAGGCGCAGATCTGCTACAACCCCGAGAACCTCACCTATCCCTATGGCGCCTACTTCTGTGTCGTCGACGTCGATCCCGGCACCGCGGAGGTGAAGATCCGCCGGTTCCTGGCCGTGGACGACTGCGGCACCCGCATCAACCCGATGATCATCGAAGGGCAGGTGCACGGTGGCATCGTCGACGGGATCGGCATGGCCCTGATGGAGATGATCGCGTTCGACGAGAACGGCACCTGCCTGGGCGGGTCGTTCATGGACTACCTGATCCCCACCGCCCTCGAGGTACCCACGCTCGAGACGGCGTTCACCGTCACTCCGTCACCGCATCACCCGATCGGCGCGAAGGGCATCGGCGAATCCGCCACGGTCGGTTCCCCGCCCGCGATCGTCAACGCCGTGGTCGATGCGTTGAAACCCCTCGGCGTCCGGCACGCCGACATGCCGTTGACACCGTCGCGGGTGTGGGAAGCCATGCAGGGTCGCGCGACCCCGCCGATCTGAGCGACGCGACAGAAGGATTCGAGTGGAACGAGCGGAGTACGAGGACATGGACCTTGCGGTGCGGGCAGCACAGTTGCGCAGCGAACGCCGCCCGTTCGTGGAAGCGACCGTCGTACGGGCACAGCCGCCGACGTCCGCGCACTCGGGCGACCGGGCGCTCGTCCACGCCGACGGCACGATCGAGGGGTTCGTCGGCGGACAGTGCACCGAGAACTCGGTGCGCGAAATGTCCCGCACGGTGCTCGAGCGAGGGGAGAGCATGCTCCTACGGGTGCTGCCGGCCGGAGCCGCCGAGTTCCCCGACACCCCGGGGGCGACGATCGCGGTCAACCCGTGCATGTCCGGTGGGGCCACCGAGATCTTTCTCGAGCCGCGGATGCCTGCGCTCGTGGTGGCCGTCTTCGGGGACTCGCCCGTGGCCGACGCCGTGAGCGACTTCGCGCGGCGCGTCGACTACTCGGTGGAACGGATTCGCGGGACGCGAGTGCCTGCCGAGGCGTCGGTGGTGATCGTCGCGAGTCACGGAGGCGACGAGGGGAGTGTGATCCGCGCGGCGCTCGACGCCGGAAGCCGCTATATCGGTCTGGTCGCCAGTCACACCCGTGGCGCCGCGGTGCTCGACGAGGTGGATCCGACCGACGACGAGCGTGCCCACGTGCACACCCCGGTCGGGCTCGATATCGGTGCCCGCACCCCCGCGGAGATCGGTCTGTCGATCGTGGCCGACATCGTGCGAGTCGCGCGCAGCGGCAGCCTCATCCGCCCCTCCGAGGAGAGTTGTCGACGCGTCGAGGTGCCGAGGGAGACGGAGTCGAAGCCGCAGACGGCCGTCGACCCGGTGTGCGGGATGACCGTCACGATCACCGAGTCCACCCCGCACCTCGTCGTTGCGGGCCGGACGATGTGGTTCTGCTGCCCGGGTTGCCGCAGCCGCTTCGAGAAGGACGACGTCGCGTGACCGACCCGTCCTCTCCGGGCATCTTCACCGGCGTCGACGACGTGATGGCCAGATTCGACAGCCACGATCACCTACTCGATCAGGGCACCGCCGCCGCGATCCACCTCGCCGTCGCATTGGGGCGACCGCTGTTGCTCGAGGGCGAACCTGGGGTCGGCAAGACCACTGCCGCCAAGGTGCTCGCGCAGATTCTCGGCAGCCCGCTGATCCGGTTGCAGTGCTACGAGGGACTGTCGGTCGCCGAGGCCCTCTACGACTGGAACTACCAACGCCAGTTGCTCGCGATCCGGCTCGCCGAGGCGCGCGGCGACGTTCCCGCCGAAGCCGACCTGTACTCCGAGGAATACCTCCTCGAACGCCCCATCCTGCGCTGCGTCCGCCACCGCGGCGACACACCCGCCGTTCTGCTCGTCGACGAGATCGACCGTGCCGAAGACGAATTCGAGGCGTTGCTGCTCGAGTTCCTGGGGGAGTTCGCCGTCACCATTCCCGAACTCGGCACCCTCACCGCGACCCGCCCGCCCGTTGTCGTGCTGACCTCGAATCGGAGCCGCGACCTACACGACGCACTGCGGCGACGTTGCCTGTACCACTGGATCGACTACCCCGACCGCGCCCGGGCGGTGGCGATCCTGCGTCGCACGGTGCCATCGGCGAACCTCGCGCTCGTCGAACGTGCCACAGATTTCGTCGCGGTGGCCCGCGGACTCGATCTCGACAAGGCACCCGGAATCGCGGAGACCATCGACTGGGTATCGGCCCTCGCCGCGCTCGGTGTCACCGACCTCGTCCGGCCCGAAGCGGCGATGTCGCTCGCGGCACTGGCGAAGACTCCCGACGACGGCGATGCGCTGGGGGAGGCGCTGACCCGCTTCGTCTCCACCGAAGTGTAATGAGCGCCGGGCTGCTCCCCGGGGTCGATCACGCCGCCTTCACAGTCGCGTTGGTCGACCGGCTCAGGTCCGCCGGGATCGTGGTCCCGGCGGACGGAGCGGCGACCTTCACGCGCGGCTTGCGTGCGTGTCCGCCAACCACGCGGACTCGGTTGTACTGGACCGCGCGGCTCACCCTCGTCGACCGGTACGAGAGCCTGTCCACCTTCGATACGGTGTTCGACCGGGTGTTCGGCGAGGCACCAGTTCCGCTCGACCCGCACGCCCGTCGCACGGGACCCGAGGACGAAGGCGCGCCGGGGGCGTCGACACCGGACGGACCCAGCCGGCCCATCGGGGTTCCCACTTCCGGGCACGACGTTCCATGGGTCACCAGGACGATCGTCGAATCCGCAGAGGGGGAGCGGGCACCCGGCCGCCCGGGGCGCGAGGTGGCGAGCGCACTGGCCGAGATCGCCGATCAGCGGTTCGACGACCTCGACCCGGCGCAACTCGCACTCCTCGAGACATGGATCGAGGCGGCCGGAGCGCGCTGGGCGATCCGCCGCACCCGCCGCCGGGTGCAACGCCACACCGGACGCGTCGACATCCGCGCGAGCATCGCAGCCTCCCGCGGCACGGGGTTCGAGCCGCTCCGGCTGATCCGCACGCGACCGGGTCGACGCCGGCGGCAGGTCGTCGTGTTCTGCGATGTCAGCCGTTCCATGCGTCCCTACATCGGGGTGTATCTGCATCTCGTGCGTGCGCTCGCCCACACCGGAACGGCTGAGGTCTTCGTGTTCTCCACCACAGCTGCGCGTCTGACGCCGGTCCTCCGGCACCGGTCGGTCGATCAGGCGATCGGCGTCGCCAACGAGCGGGTACGGACGCGGTTCGGAGGCACCCGCATCGCCGGTTCGCTCGCCGAGGTGGTCGCCTCCCATCACGGACACCTGATGCGCGGAGCGATCGTCGTCGTCGCGTCCGACGGTTGGGACAGCGACGATCCCACCGAACTCGCCCACGTCCTGGCCAGGATCCGGCGTCGCGCGCACCGGCTGGTGTGGCTCAACCCCCGGGCCGGGCAGTCCGGTTTCACGCCCTCGACCGGGTCGATGTCCGCCGCGCTTCCACACTGCGACGCGATGGTGGCGGCCGACACACTCGTGGCCCTGCAGCACGCGGTCGACGTTGTTACGTCCACGGATACGGGGGACGGGGGACTCCGACGGCGTGTCGTAGGTCATGGCGTGAACGTCCTACCCTGGTAGGCATGGCAACATCCGAGCTCGCGTCTCCCGCGCAGCCTCCGGCGCCCGCCCCCATGAGGGGAAACCCGCCGGCACTGCTGATTCTCTTCGGCCTCCTCGCCGCCCTCGTCGCGGCGTTCGCGGTCGGACTGTCCGCTGCGCAGGCTCTGGTGTTGCTCGGCATCCCCGATCCCGGTCCGCTCACCACCTACGGTCTCCCGGCGGTCCGCGCAATCTCCGAGATCGCGACGGTCATCACGATCGGCTCGCTGTTCTTCGCCGCCTTCCTCGTGCCCCCGCAGCGGAGTGGGGTACTCGACGTCGGCGGTTATCGCGCCGTGCGGACGGCGGGCGTCGCGGCGACGGTGTGGGCCGTGACAGCGGCGCTGATGGTGCCGCTGACCTTGTCCGACACTTCCGGCAGTCCGCTGAGTGAGGCCATCCGTCCGGAGAACCTGTTCTCGGCGCTCGGTCAGGTGGAGGTCGCGCTGGCCTGGGCCTGGACGACCGTGCTCGCGCTGATCACCGCGCTGCTGACCCGACTCGCAGTGCGCTGGTCGTGGACGCCGTATCTGTTGCTGCTGTCGTTCGTCGCCCTCATGCCGATCGCCCTGACCGGGCACTCCTCGTCGGGTGGTTCGCACGATATGGCGACCAACAGCCTCGTGCTGCACCTCGGCGCGGCGTCCGTCTGGGCCGGCGGGTTGTTCGCGCTGCTCGCCCATTCGATGCGGGGAGGGGAGCACACCGATGTCGCCGCCCGGCGGTTCTCCTTCGTCGCCGGACTCGCGTTCGTCGTGATGGCTGTCAGCGGCGTGATCAACGCCGCGGTCCGCATGTCGTTCGACGACCTGACGACCACCACCTACGGCAGGTTGCTGCTCGCGAAGACCGTCGCGCTGGTCCTGCTCGGCATCTTCGGCTGGGCTCAGCGACGCCGGGCGCTTCCGGCCCTCGAGGCCGACCCCACCAGCCGGTCCGCTCTCGTCCGGTTCACCCTCGCCGAGGCGTTCGTCCTCGCCGCGACCATCGGCCTGGCCGTGGGACTCGGCCGCACGCCCCCGCCGCCGCCGGCCTCGGTACCGACGATCCAGGAGGTCGAGCTCGGCTACCAGCTCGACGTACCGCCGTCGTTCGTGAGCCTGTTCTTCGGCCAGTGGCGCTTCGACCTGATCTTCGGCACGGCTGCTCTCGTGTTCGCCGCCGCCTACGCCATCGGTCTGTGGACGCTGCGCAAGCGCGGCGACTCGTGGCCGGTCGGCCGGTCGATCGCCTGGTTCTCGGGTTGCTTCGTGCTGTTCGTCGCCACCAGTTCGGGCGTCGGGATGTACTCGCCGGCGATGTTCAGCGTGCATATGGGCGCGCACATGGCCCTGTCGATGCTCGCTCCCGTACTTCTGGCGCTCGGCGGGGCGATGACCCTCGCCCTGCGTGCGTTCAAGCCGGCCGGACGCAACGCCCCTCCCGGCCCGCGCGAATGGATCCTCGAGTTCCTCCACAGCCCGCTGTCGCGCTTCTTCACGCACCCGATCGTGGCATCGGTGATGTTCGTCGGCGGTTTCTACGCGTTGTATCTCGGAGGGATCTTCACCGCGTTCATCGACAGTCACACCGCCCACGTCCTGATGAACCTGCACTTCCTGCTGAGCGGCTACCTGTTCTACTGGGTGGTGATCGGCGTCGACCCGTCGCCACGCGACCTGCAGCCCGTGACGAAGCTGGCGATGGTCTTCGGCTCGCTCCCGTTCCACGCCTTCTTCGGTGTGACGCTCATGAGCATGGGCACGGTGATGGCCGAGAGCTACTACCGTGGCCTGGCCCTGCCGTGGAACTACGACCTGTTCTCCGATCAGAAGGTCGGCGGCAGCATCGCGTGGTCGGCCGGCGAGATTCCGCTCGTACTCGTGATGCTCGCGCTGCTCGTCCAGTGGTCGCGCACCGACCGGCGCACGGCCCGTCGCGTCGACCGGGCTGCGGAGCGCGACGACGACGCCGACCTCGCGGCACACAACGCGATGTTCGCCGAGCTGGCGCGCCGCGACCGCGAAGGCCGCTAGCCGCGCCGATCCGACACGCACATCCTGTCGCGCCGCGGCGAATCGGACGAATACGGACGCCGCGGCCGGACGGTCCGTATCGTCCTCGGCGTGACCCGTACCACGCACGTCCCCGCCCTGCTGCTCGCCGGTGCTCTGGCACTGCTGACGACCGTCGTGTCACCTCCCGCGGTGGGCGCGAACCCGGCGCCGGGAAAGGTTGTCGAGGTCGCCCCGCTCGACCCGGAATCGTCCCTGCCCGGGGCGTCCTCGGCTCGCGTCCTCGCCTATACCACGCAGTGGCGCGACGGCGCCCCGACCACGGCGACCGGGGCACTGTTCGTCCCTCCCGGCACGCCGCCCGAGGGCGGGTGGCCCATCGTCGCATGGGCCCACGGCACGGTCGGTCTCGACGATTCGTGCGCGCCCTCGCGGTTGCCGCGTACCCCGCGCGACACCACCTATCTCGACCACTGGCTCGGGCAGGGCTATGCCGTCGTGGCAGCCGACTATCCGGGCCTGGGCTCGGACGGACTGCACCGCTATCTGGACGGGCAGAGTGCCGCGAACAGCGTGATCGACATCGTGCGGGCGGGACGCGCCGTCGAGCCGGCGTTGTCCGACCGTTGGGTCGTGATCGGGCAGTCGCAGGGTGGGCACGCGGGTCTGCACACCGCGCACGCGGCGACCACCCGCGCGCCCGAACTGGACTTCCGCGGGACGCTCACGACGGGCGCGCCGTCCAACCTCGAGTACGTGTTCCCGCTCGGATTCCCGGGCTTCCCCGATCTCGGTCTCGACGGGCTCACGGCGTTCGCCGCCTACATCTTCGCGGGTCTGCGCGACGCCGATCCTTCCCTGGACGTCGACGGATACCTCACTCCCCTCGGTCGCGAGGTGGTCGACGCCGCCGAGCGACTCTGTTACGACGAGCTGATGGACCGCTACGGCGAGATCGGCATCGGCGAGGTCCTTGCCCGTCCGCTGAGCGACGACCGGTTCCGCGCCGCCTTCACCGACTATGTCGCGGTGCCGACCCGTGGTTACGACCGGCCACTGTTCCTCGCGCAGGGTCTGCGCGATACGACGGTGCCCGCGCCGCTCGCGTTCGAACTGATCGGGGACCTGTGGGCCGGGGGCGCGAACGCGCAGTTCCGGACGTATCCGACAGGGCACTCGGAGACGATGTTCGCGTCGCTGCCCGACACGACAGGCTTCGTCGCGGAGCTGCTGCGGCGCTGACGCGGGCGCGGCCCGGGCATCCCGTGGTCGCACGATGTGGGTTATCGACCGTCGACCGATACGCTGGTGGTCATGGCGGAGTTCATTTACACGATGAAGAAGGTGCGCAAGGCGCACGGTGACAAGGTCATCCTCGATGACGTCACCATGAGCTTCTACCACGGCGCGAAGATCGGCGTCGTCGGACCCAACGGCGCGGGCAAGTCGTCGATTCTCAAGATCATGGCCGGGCTCGACCAGCCCAGCAACGGCGAGGCCTTCCTCGATCCGGAGGCCACCGTCGGCATCCTCCAGCAGGAGCCGCCCCTCAACGAGGAGAAGACGGTCCGGGAGAACGTCGAGGAGGGCCTCGGCGAGATCAAGGTCAAGCTCGACCGGTTCAACGAGATCGCCGAGCTCATGGCCACCGACTACTCCGACGAGCTGATGGAGGAGATGGGCAAGCTCCAGGAGGAGCTCGACCACGCCAACGCGTGGGATCTCGACTCGCAGCTCGAGCAGGCCATGGACGCACTGCGCTGCCCTCCGCCGGACGAACCCGTCACCCACCTCTCCGGTGGTGAGCGCCGCCGTGTCGCGCTGTGCAAGCTGCTGCTGAGCAAGCCCGACCTGCTGCTCCTCGACGAGCCCACCAACCACCTCGACGCCGAGTCGGTGCTGTGGCTCGAGCAGTTCCTCGCGTCCTATCCGGGCGCCGTGCTGGCCGTCACCCACGACCGGTACTTCCTCGATCACGTCGCGCAGTGGATCTGCGAGGTCGACCGCGGCAAGCTGCATCCCTACGAGGGCAACTACTCCACCTACCTGGAGAAGAAGGCCGAGCGTCTCGAGGTCCAGGGCAAGAAGGACCAGAAGCTGCAGAAGCGGCTCCGCGAGGAACTCGAGTGGGTCCGCTCCGGTGCCAAGGCACGGCAGACGAAGAACAAGGCGCGTCTGGCCCGCTACGAGGAGATGGCAGCCGAGGCCGAGAAGTACCGCAAGCTCGACTTCGAGGAGATCCAGATCCCGACGCCGCCGCGTCTGGGCAACGTCGTTGTCGAGGTCGAGCACCTCGACAAGGGCTTCGACGGCCGTGTCCTGATCAAGGACCTGTCGTTCACGCTGCCGCGCAACGGCATCGTCGGTGTCATCGGTCCCAACGGCGTCGGCAAGACCACGCTGTTCAAGACCATCGTCGGTCTCGAGGAGCCCGACAGCGGCACCGTCAAGGTGGGCGACACGGTCAAGCTGAGTTACGTCGACCAGAACCGCGCGAACATCGACCCGAAGAAGACGGTCTTCGAGGTGGTCTCCGACGGTCTCGACTTCATCGAGGTCGGGCAGAACGAGATGCCGTCGCGCGCGTATGTGAGCGCGTTCGGGTTCAAGGGTCCCGACCAGCAGAAGCCGGCCGGTGTGCTCTCCGGTGGTGAGCGCAACCGCCTGAACCTGGCGCTCACGCTCAAGGAGGGCGGCAACCTGATCCTCCTCGACGAGCCGACCAACGACCTCGATGTCGAGACCCTGTCGTCGCTCGAGAACGCGCTGCAGCAGTTCCCGGGTTGCGCCGTCGTGATCTCCCACGACCGCTGGTTCCTCGACCGCACCTGTACCCACATCCTGGCGTGGGAGGGCAACGTCGAAGAGGGCAAGTGGTTCTGGTTCGAGGGCAACTTCGAGGCCTACGAGGCGAACAAGATCGAGCGTCTCGGAGCCGATGCGGCACGTCCGCACCGCGTCACGCACCGGAAGCTCACGCGTGACTGAGCGCAACGGCCACCGGCCCTACCGGTGCCCGGTCGAGGTGCGCTGGGGCGACTCCGATCGGCTCGGGCACGTCAACAACGCCAAGGTCGTGGAATACCTGCAGGAAGGGCGCATCAAGTTCTTCCGGAGCGAGCTGCCGGCCCGCGATGCCGTCGTGCTCCGGAAGATGGACGTCGAGTTCCTGCGTCCGATCAAGGATTCCTCGGCGCCGATCGAGGTCGAGACGACGGTGCTGCGTCTCGGCACGAGCTCGTTCACGGTGCGTCAGACGATCCTCGACCGGGACGGCGTGGTGTGCGCGGTCGCCGACACCGTGCTCGTCGGCTTCGATCCCGAGACCGACACGTCGCAGCCGTTGACAGACGAGGTACGGGCGGTGCTCGACCGGCACCGCGCCGTCACGCCCACCGGCTGAGCGGGTACATCCTGTCGACCGGCCCGGCTGTTACCCGACCCGCCGGTTTCGACCCCCCGACTGCGCGCCGCGGATAGGCTCGATCACGAGTCCGTCCGCGGCGCGCGGTGTATCCGCCCGACAGAGCAGGAAGGGTGTCGATGGCCGATCCGGCTGTGGTGCAGACAAATGCAACGGACAGCGATGCCTCTCCCGAGGCGGTCCTCGAGCGGATCTATCAGGGCTCCGGAGAGTTCACCACGGACCACGGCGCGGCCGCGCTCGAGCACGTCCGTCTCGGTCGTCGCCGCGCACCGGGCACCGCTGTCGTCGGTGTGCGCCGCACCGAGGGCATGGGTGTCGCCGTACAGATCGTCACCGACGACATGCCGCTGCTCGTCGAATCGGTGCTGGCACTGCTGTCCCGGCTGGGTGTCTCGGTGGCGACGGTCATCCACCCCGTCCTGTCTGCGCGCCGCACCGCCGAGGGCGACCTCGAGCGCCTGGCCGACGAAGGCGGACGGGCCTCGGGTGGAGTCGCCGAATCGTGGATGCACATCGAGTTGCGCGGGCCCGTCGACGACGAATCGGTCGAGGAGATCGATCACGGCCTGCGGCGCGTACTGTCCGATGTGCGGCAGGTGGCGTCGGACTCCGGGAAGATGCACGCCCTGCAGCGCGACCTCGCGGACGCGCTCGACGGCCTGGCCGCCGATCCGCCGGCGCACTACACGGCCGACGAGCTCACCGAGACCGCCGAACTGCTGCGCTGGTTGAGCGGCGGGAACTTCACCCTCCTCGGCTACCGGCGCTACGACTTCGTTCCCGACGGCGGCGACGACAACGTGCGCGCGACGCCCGTGCCCGGCAGCGGCAGGGGAGTGCTGCGCACCGATGCCTCGGTCGCGGACCCGCTCGACCTGCCCGGTGAGGTCGGCACGTGCCGCCGCCCGCTGCTCGTGCTCACTCAGGGCGCGCTTCCCGCCACCGTGCACCGTTCCGTCTATCCGTACTTCGTCGGCGTCGCCCGGCTCGACGCCGACGGCGCGCTCGTCGGGGAGGATCGTTTCCTCGGTGTCCTCACCGTGACCGCTCTGCACGAGAACATCCTCGACATCCCCGTGGTCTCGCGCCGGGTGCGGGAGGTCGTCGCGCGGGCGCGGGTCGAGCTGTCGTCCTACAGCGGCCAGGCGATGCTCGAGATCATGCAGACGGTGCCCCGCGCGGAACTGTTCTCCATGGACACCGACACCCTCTACGAGACCGTCACGGCGGTGGTCGACATCCGCAGGCAGGTGCGGTTGTTCGTCCGCGTCGACACCTACGGGCGGTACATCTCGTGCCTCGTCTACCTGCCGCGCGACCGCTACACGACGAAGGTGCGCGTGGCGATCCAGGACATCCTGTTGCGCGAGTTCGGTGGCGGCGTACTCGACTACACCGCGCGGGTCTCCGAACGTGACCTCGCGTTGCTGCACGTGACGATCCGTTTCTCCGGCCGCGCACGTCGCGAGGTGGACACCTCCGAGGAGAACCGCCTGCGGATCCAGGCGATGCTCGCGGAAGTGACCCGCAACTGGGCCGATCGGCTCGGTGAGGCGGCGGCCGCGACCGGCGATCTCGATCCGTTGCTGGTGCAGCGGTACGCCGAGGTCGTGCCCGAGGCGTACAAGGAGGACTTCGGCTCCGAACGTGCCCTGGACGACCTGCGGCGTCTGGAAGCGCTCGACTCCGGCGATCTCGACACGCACCTGTACCGTCCGGGTTCCGACGATCCGTTGTCGTTGCGTTTCACCCTGTACATCGCCGACGAGGCGGTCACCCTCGGCCGGATCCTCCCGGTGTTGCAGAGCCTCGGCGTCGAGGTCGTCGACGAGCGGCCCTACCGGCTGCCGCGATCGGACGGAATCGAGTGCGGGATATACGATTTCGGACTTTGTCTGCCCGAGGACATCGAGCACGGCATCGTGGAGGCCGATCCGACTCTGGCGGATCGTCTCACCGACACCTTCACCGTGGCCTGGCGGGGGGCGGTCGAGACCGACCGGTTCAACCAGCTCGTGCTGCGCGCCGGGCTCACCTGGAAGCAGGTCGTGCTTCTCCGCGCCTACGCGAAGTACTTGCGCCAGACCGAATTTCCGTACAGCCAGTACAACATCGAAGGTGTGCTGCTCGGCGCCCCCCACACCGCGGCGCTGCTCGTCGGGCTGTTCGAGTCCCGATTCGATCCGGAGAACGCCTCCGCCGAACGCGAACAGCAGATCGCCGAGGAACTCACGACGACGATCGCAGAGGTGACCGCCCTGGCCACCGACCGCATCCTCCGGGGACTGTTCTCGTTGATCCGTGCGACCCTGCGCACCAACTTCTACGTGGCCGGCGGTATCGGGTACGAGCGCCCGGACGGCCGGGCGTTGTCGCTCAAGTTCGATCCGCGACGGATCGCCGAACTACCCCAGCCGCGACCGGCTTTCGAGGTGTTCGTCTACGCCCCGGGCGTCGAGGGCGTCCACATGCGGTTCGGTCCCGTCGCCCGCGGTGGTCTGCGCTGGTCCGACCGCCGGGAGGACTTCCGCACGGAGGTGCTCGGCCTGGCCAAGGCGCAGGCCGTGAAGAACGCGGTGATCGTGCCCGTGGGTGCGAAGGGCGGCTTCGTCGTCAAGCACGCCCCGCGTCCGACCGGTGACGCCGAGGCGGACCGGCGCGCCGTCCGCGAGCGTGGCGAGCGGTGCTACCGGTGCTTCATCGCCGGTCTGCTCGACATCACCGACAACCTCGACGCCGCCCGCAACGACACGGTCCCGCCGCAGCGGGTCGTGCGTCACGACAACGACGACCCGTATCTCGTGGTGGCCGCGGACAAGGGCACCGCGTCGTTCTCCGACCTCGCGAATTCCGTTGCGGCGGAATACGGCTACTGGCTCGGCGACGCGTTCGCGTCAGGTGGCTCCGCCGGTTACGACCACAAGGAGATGGGCATCACCGCGCGCGGTGCATGGGAGAGCGTCCGGCGTCACTTCCGCGAACTCGGATCCGACCCGCAGACGGACGATTTCACCGTCGTCGGCATCGGTGACATGAGCGGTGACGTCTTCGGCAACGGCATGCTGCTCAGCCGGCACATCCGGCTCGTCGCGGCCTTCGACCATCGGCACATCTTCCTCGATCCCGATCCCGATCCGGAGCGGTCGTTCGAGGAGCGGCGCCGGTTGTTCGAACTGCCGCGGTCGTCGTGGAAGGACTACTCGACCGAACTCGTCTCGGCCGGGGGCGGGGTGTGGGACCGGACGGCCAAGTCGGTGCCCGTCGGTCCCGAGGTGCGTGCGGTGCTCGACCTGCCCGACGACGTCACCGCACTCCCACCGCCCGAACTGATCCGCGCGATCCTGCGCGCACCCGTCGACCTGTTGTGGAACGGCGGTGTCGGCACCTACGTGAAGGCGTCGACGGAAACCCATGCGGACGTGGGGGACAAGAGCAACGACGGCGTGCGCGTCGACGGGCGGGAACTGCGTGCCCGGGTCGTGGGCGAGGGCGGCAATCTCGGTGTCACGCAACGCGGCCGCATCGAGTTCGCGCGCGCCGGCGGGAAGATCAACACCGACGCGATCGACAACTCGGCCGGCGTCGACAGCTCCGACCACGAGGTCAATATCAAGATTCTCCTCGACGCTATGGTGACCGCCGGCGAACTCGCGGCGGAGGACCGCAATCCGCTGCTCGCGTCGATGACCGACGACGTCGCCGAACTCGTTCTCGCCGACAACATCTCGCAGAACGCCGTGCTCGGACTCGAGCGGGCCGTCGCGCCGTCCCTGCTGGGGGTGCACCGTCGGATGCTCGCAGCCCTGGAACTCGATCGTGGACTCGACCGCGGCCTCGAGGCCCTGCCCGACGAGGCCGAGTTCGATCGTCGTGAAGCGGCGGGGGAGGGGTTGACGTCGCCGGAGCTGGCGCAGCTCCTCGCCCACGTCAAGCTCGCCCTCGTCGACGACCTGCTGGCCACGGACCTGCCCGACAATGAGACCTTCGCGTCGATCCTGCCCGCTTACTTCCCGCCCGCTCTGCGCGAGCGGTTCCGGGCCGGGATCCGGGCGCATCCGCTGCGTCGGCAGATCGTTGCGACCATGCTGGCCAACACCACGGTCGACAACGGCGGCCCCACCTACGTCTACCGGCTCGCCGAGGAGGCCGGGGCGTCGGCGACCGACGCCATCCGCGCCTACACCGCCGTCACCACCATCTTCGGGCTACCGGCCCTGTGGGACGAGATCCGGGCCGCTGGGCTGCCTGTCGACATCGAGGACGACCTGCTGCTCGAATCCCGCCGCGTGCTCGACCGGGCGTCGCGCCGGCTCCTCGCCACGCGACCGCAGCCCCTCGCGGTCGGTGCCGAGATCAGCCGTTACCGCGATGCCTTCGCGCGTCTCGCACCGCGGGTCGCGGACTGGATGCGCGGGCACCACGCCGAGGACTTCCTTCGTCGTACCCGCCCGCTCCTCGAACGAGGAGCGCCGGAGGAGCTCACGGGCGTCGTCTTCCGGCTCCTCGACCAGTTCCCGCTGCTCGACGTCATCGACATCGCCGACATAGAGCAGCGCGACGAGGCGGAGGTCGCCGATCTCTACTACGCCCTCGACGCGCGTCTCGGCGTCGACCGCCTGCTCACGGCGGTCTCCGGTCTCGAGCGGGGCGACCGCTGGCATTCGCTGGCACGACTCGCGCTGCGCGACGACCTGTACGGCTCGTTGCGGTCGCTCGTCCTCGACGTGCTCGCCGGCGCCGAACCCGGGGAGTCGACCGAGGAGATGATCGAGGACTGGGAGTCGTCCAACGGCTCCAAACTCGTCCGTGCGAGGGCGGCGCTCGACGAGATATTCGCGTCTGGAAGTCTGGACCTCGCCACCCTCTCGGTGGCGGCACGACAGATCAGGGGCATGGTGCGCACGCGCGCATCCGATCGGAGGTAACGAGTGAGCGGTGCGGGCGAACAGTTCGGTTTCCACACCGAGGTGATGGTGCGGTGGTCCGACATGGACGTCTTCCAGCACATCAATCACGCGCGGATGGTCACGCTCCTCGAGGAAGCACGGATCCCGTGGCTGTTCGCCGACGGCCGCCCCACCCGGGACCTGCGCGAGGGGGCCGTCATCGCCGATCTCCACGTCCGCTATCGCGGGCAGTTGCGTCACGACGACGGTCCGCTCGACGTGCTGATGTGGACGGAGAAGGTACGCGCGGTCGACTTCACGATCGGGTACGAGGTGCGGCCGGGCGGTGCCCCGGTCGACTCGGCGCCGGCGGTGGTCGCGTCCACCCAGATCGCGGCGTTCGACATCGAGACCCAGCGCCTGCGCCGGCTCAGCGACGACGAACGCGAGTTCCTGCGTCAGTGGCAACGAAACTGACGGTGGCACCGCAATTGACGAGGGACGAGGCCGACGTGACCGACGACCGGATCCGACGCGCAGAGCGCCTCCTGACGCTCGCCGACCCCGACGACAGCGTCGACCTCGCCGCATTCCTGGCCCGGGCCGCGCGTCTCGACGAGGCTGCCGTGGTGCGGTTGCGCCGCCGCGGCGACGGATTGCTCGGTGTGTGGACACGCACCGGTTTCGAGGTGCTCGCCGGACGCGTCGTCCGCGGAACCGTGGCTCCGGCCGACACCTGCGTGGCCGCCGAGTCGCTGCGGGCCGCGCTTCTCGCCGGGTCCGAACCGCGCACCGAGGTCGACCCGGGTTGGGCGATGGATTCCGCCTGGCGCGGCGCACTTCCACCCGACGACGGCTACGTCCACGTCGACGACGTGCCGGCACGGATCCTCGTCGCACTCGCGCAACGCGGCGTCGCGCTCACCCGCGAGCACGGCGCGCAGGGACCGCCGGCGTCGTTGCTCGCCCAAGAGGTTCTCGAGGTGAGCGGCGCCGGGACGACCGTGGGCGTGCCGATGCGCATGGTGTTCGCGCTCGGTGCGATGGGCTTCGTGCCCGGTGCCGGTCGTGACAGCGTCGACTCGACGGACATCGATCCCACCGAGGTGGTCCGGGTGCGGGCGCACGCCACCTGGATGCGCCTCGACGCCCGCTTCGGGTCGGTCTACCTGCGACGCGGCGGCGGGCTCGGTCTGAGCGTCCTCTGACGAGGTCTCACGCCAGCCAGGCGGCGGCGTCCGGCGGCAGTGCGTGTCCGGTGAGCGGCGCACTCGCGAGCAGCACCTCACCGGGAGGCAGATCGACCGCGACGTCGCCGGCGTTGAGCACACAGGTCAGGCCGTCGGAACGGCGGAAGGCCAGGCACCCCGCCGGGCTTCCGTACCAGCCGATCTCGCCGCCTTCGGCCCGCCTTCGCTCCGTGCTGATGGGTCGCGTTCGCTCCGTGCTGATGGGTCGCGTTCGCTCCGTGCTGATCGGTCGCCTTCGCTCCGTGCGGATCTCGATCGCCCGGCGATACAGCGAGAGCGTCGAACTCGCATCCTCGAGTTGCTTCTCGACGGTCAGGGCCGACCACTCCGGGGGCTGGGGCAGCCACGCCGACCCGGCGGAAGTGAATCCGAAGGGGGGTGCCTCGCCTTCCCACGGCAGCGGCACGCGGCATCCGTCGCGTCCGCGCTCGGTGTGGCCGGATCGCTCCCAGACCGGATCCTGCAGCACCTCGTCGGGCAGGTCGACGTTCGGTAACCCCAGTTCGGCACCGTTGTAGACGAACACTGCTCCCGGGAGCGCGAGGGCGACGAGGATCATCGCGCGTGCCCGCGCGAGCCCGACCTCACCGCCTCCGTAGCGAGTGACCTCGCGGTCGACGTCGTGGTTCGACAGCGTCCACGTCGGTGAGGCATGCACCGACGTCACCGCCGCCAGGCCCTTCTCGATCGCGTCGCGGACGGCGTCGGCGTCCCAGTCCGACAGCGTCAGGTGGAAGTCGAAGGCGAGATGCAGTTCGTCCGGGCGCAGGTACTCGGCGAACCGTTCGTGGTCGTCGACCCAGATCTCACCGATCGCCACCGAGTCCGGATACTCGTCGAAGACCCGCCGGATGCGGCGGTGGATGTCGTGCACCTCGGGATTGTTGAACCGAGGGTCGGCGGGGGAGTGCCCGAGCAGTTCGTTGGTCTCCCACCCCTCGTGGTCGGGAAGATCTGCGGGCTTGGCCATCCCGTGGGCCACGTCGATCCGGAAACCGTCCACGCCCCGGTCCAGCCAGAACCGCAGGGTCTTGTCGAGGTCCTCGACGACCTCCTCGTCGTCCCAGTTCAGATCGGGCTGCCCGGGAGCGAAGACGTGCAGATACCACTGACCGGGCGTGCCGTCGGGTTCGGTGATGCGGGTCCAGGCCGGCCCGCCGAAGACGCTCGGCCAGTTGTTCGGTGGTGCGCTGCCGTCCGGTTCGCGCCCGTCGCGGAAGTGGAAGCGCCGGCGTTCACGGCTGCCCGGCCCGGCTTCGAGCGCGGCCCGGAACCAGCGGTGCTCGACGCTGACGTGGTTCGGCACGAGGTCCATCACCACCCGGATGCGGCGCGCGTGGGCGTCGGCGACCAGCGCTTCGAGATCGGCGATGTCCCCGAACAGCGGGTCGATGTCGCGAGGATCGGAGACGTCGTAGCCGTGATCGGCCATCGGTGAACGCATCACCGGGTTGAGCCAGATCGCGTCGACACCGAGCAGTTCGAGATAGCCGAGGCGGCTGCGCACCCCCGCGAGGTCGCCGATGCCGTCACCGTTCGCATCGACGAACGAGCGGGGATAGACCTGGTAGAAGACAGCGTTGCGCCACCACGGCGCCGTCGGGTCGCCTCGTCCGGAGGTCGGTGCTGCGGGGTGGGCCACGGGACTCATCGTGTCAGACGACAGGGCGAAAGGCAGGGCGAACGTGGCCGCGGCCGTTCCGTCCGGGCCTGCCCGCATGATAGGACGAACGGCATGAATACGACATCGATCGTCGCGGTCCGGTTGGACGACGTGGAGCTGCGCGACGACCCGATCGACCCTGCGTGGATCCGCGAGGGCGCGCCCGTGGCGCGCAGCGGTCAGTGGGCGACCAGCGCCGACCGCACCACCACCACACACGTGTGGGACTGCACGGCCGGTCGCTTCGACTGGCATTTCGGCGTCGACGAGATTGTTCACATCGTGGAGGGCTCGGTCATCGTCTCGTCCGCAGACTCCGAGCCGCGCACCTTGCGTGCCGGGGACGCGGCGATCTTCCGAGCCGGGACCACCGCTCTGTGGGAGGTCCCCGAATACGTGCGCAAGCACGCCGTCCTGCGTCGTCACCTGTCGCCGGCGGCGCGGTTCACCCAGAAGGTGGAGGACCGCCTGCGCCGGATTCTGGGCCGCTGAGCTGCGCCGACCTCGGTCAGATGGGGGAATTCATCATCGAGTCGGCCGCCATGTTCATGTAGTCGACGAGCTGCCGGCGGTGCTCGTCGTCGAGCGTCTTCTCGTCGATCGATGCGATCGCGGTGTGCATGCAGCGCAACCAGGCGTCGCGCTCGAGCGGCCCGATCCGGAAGGGATGATGACGCATGCGCAGCCGCGGGTGGCCCCGCTCCTCGGAGTAGGTGCGCGGGCCGCCCCAGTACTGCTCGAGGAACATCCGCATGCGTCGTTCGGCCGGACCGAGATCCTCCTCGGGATACAGGGGCCGGACGATCTCGTCCCGTGCGATCTCCTCGTAGAACCGTGCAGTGAGCCGGCGGAACGTCTCGGCGCCACCGACCGCCTCGTAGAAGGTCTGCTCGTCACTCATCTGTATTCGTTCACCGTCCCTCTCGACCGTCCATTGTGCCCGCTCCCGACCGCACACCGCCCGACGAGCCGTGCCGGGCGGGACCGTCACCGGATGTTCACCGGCCCGACCTGGACCGGTCCGCTGATTTGGGGTGCGATTCGGGAGCATCCGTGGTCCACTGTTCCCAGTCTTTTCGGAGGTCGTATGAAGCACAGCAGCAGCTCGCATCGACAACTCCCGCCCGCGGACGCCCCTGCAGGGGTGCCGGGGGCTACCACACTGCGCGTGGTGCACGACAGCACCGCGACGGTACCCGACTGGTTGAAACGTCGAGTGTTGCTGCTCAACGCCACCTACGAGCCACTCACGGCCCTGCCCGCTCGCAGGGCCGTGGTCCTGATGGCCGGGGGCAAGGCCGATACCGTGCACGACGATCCGCTCGCCCCGCTGGTGCGGTCGGCAGAATGGTCCGTGCAGCTGCCATCGGTGATCCGTCTGCGCAACTATGTACGCGTTCCGTATCACGCGCGGGTGCCGCTCACCCGGGCCGCGCTCATGCACCGCGACCTGAACCGGTGCGCCTACTGCGGGGGCAAGGCCGAGACGATCGACCACGTCGTGCCGCGCAGCCGAGGCGGCGAGCACACCTGGGAGAACTGCGTCGCATGCTGCGCGCCGTGCAACCACCGCAAGGCCGACAAGCTGCTCACCGAACTCGGATGGACCCTGCGTGTGGTGCCGAATCCGCCCAAGGGCCGGCACTGGCGCCTGCTCGCCACCCTGCCCGAGTTGCACCCCACCTGGCTGCCCTATCTGGGGGAGGGCGCGGCCTGATCGGGCCGTTCTCCGGGGCATATGAGGCCTTTCGGGCCCGGCTGGGCTAACGTTTGGCTGTGAGCATTCTCGAGACAACCCTGATCTTCGTCGGCATCCCGCTGCTGATCGTCTTGGTCTTCGGTGGGCTGTCCTTCGTCCTGAGCAAGTACCCGGGCTCCACGCCGTCGGACGACCCGTACACGCTCGACCGGAAATGGGAGCACGGACCGCTCCTGTGGACCGCGACCGACGAATCGACCCATCCCTGGAAATACCCGCATCATGGTCACGGTCATGCCGCTCTGACCTCGGCGGAGCTGATCGGAGGTACCGCAAGTGGCAAGTGGTGACGTGATCCAGCGTCCGGTCGTCGCGCCGGAGAACCTGCCGCACGGTGCGGCACTCACCGCGAGCGGACGCATCTCCGCCGTGCGCGGTCTCGGTCAGGCCTTCACGGGTGCGCCCTTCAAGGACCGCGACCTCATCACCCTCGACGACACGCTCACGCACGCGACGCGGATCACCAATGTGCGGTTCACCGTCTACATCGGTGACGACGAGAATCCGGCCGCGGCGACCGACGCCCTGCTGCCGACGACGCCGGACGCCGACAACTCGGTCCTCGTCGCCGTCTTCCCGAACCAGCGGAGCATCGAGATCCGCTCGGGTCGCACCGCCGCCGACCGCGCCACCGACCGGGTGCTGCAGCTCGGCGTGACCGCGGCCGTGTCGTCCTTCGGCCAGGGGAATCTGCTCGACGGCATCACCAGTGCCGTCCGCGTCATCGCGAACGCCATGGTCGCTCCCTAGTCCGGAGCCCACGACCATCTGTGGCCCGCTGCCACTCCGCGAAGGAGAGGCGGCGGGCCACAGTCGTCTCATGTGGGCGTCTCATGTGGGCACCGCCCACGGTCGTTCGGTGAGGTCGTCGCGTCAGGACGCGTCGAACGCGCGTGCCTTCAACGAGCGCACGACCCCGGCACGACCCTCGACGACGAGCCGGCGCAGCGCCGGCGGATGGTCGCCGGCGAGGAACTCGTCTGCCGCAGCCACCGACTGCTCACTGATCGACCACGACGGGTAGAGCCCGATCACGACGGTCTGCGCGACCTCGCTCGAACGGCGCTCCCACACTCCCGGCACCTCCGCGAAGTACCGCGCGACGTACGGCTCGAGCAATTCGCCCTGACCGGCCGGGGCGAAACCGCCGATCACGGCGCGCGCCGTGATGTTCGGGACGCTGTCGTCGTGCACGACGGTCTGCCACACCTGCTCCTTGACGGCCTCCTGCGGACGGGCCGCGCGGGCGGCCGCCGCCTGGCGGGCACCCGCGGCCGTCGGGTCGCGTTCGGCCTCCGCGTCGATGAACGGCGACTCCACGCCCTCGCCGTCGACCTCACCCGCCGCGGCGAGCGCCTGGACGATCCGCCAGCGCAGATCGGTGTCGACCGTCAGCCCGGGCAGGCCGACCGTCGCCGGATCGGCGTCCAGCAGCTCCTCGAGCACCTCGGTGTGCCAGGGAGACAGGTACGCGGTGGTCAGCGCGTTGACGAACGCGAGCTGATGGTCGGAGCCGGCGACGGACTCGCGGGCGAGCTCGAGCAGACGGTTGGCGAAGTCCGCCCGGCCCTGCTCCGCGGCCCAGGACGGGTCGGCGTAGCTCTCCAGCGCGGTGTGCGCCTGCATGAGCAGACGCTGGACGACACCGACCTCGGTCTCGGCGGCGATACCGCGCTGCACGAGGGCGACGAAATCGCGCGCCTTCATCTCGGCCTGACGGGTCATCTCCCACGCCGCCGACCACACCAGGGTGCGCGGCAGCGACTCGGCGATGTCGCCGACCCGGTCTATGACGGTCGCGAGCGACTCCTCGTCGAGCCGCACCGAGCAGTACGTCAGGTCGTCGTCGTTGACGAGGACGAACGCGCCGCGCGGCACGCCCACCAGATCGGGGACCTCGGTGCGCTCGGCGGCGTCGACGTCGATCTCCACGCGGTGCGTGCGGACGAGCTTGCCGGAGCCGTCGTCGTCGTACACACCGATCGCGAGGCGGTGCACGCGGAACTCACCGGCGCCGGGCTGGGCACCTTCCTGCACCACCGCGAAACGCGTGAAGTGTCCCTGGTCGTCGACCTCGAAGTCCGGTCGCAGGATGTTCAGGCCGGTGGTCTTGAGCCACTGGGCACCCCAGTCCGACAGGTCGCGGCCGGAGGCCTTCTCCAGCGCGGCGAGCAGGTCGTCGAAGGTGGCGTTGCCGTAGGCGTGGTCGCGGAAGTACTCGCGCAGACCGGCGAGGAAGGGCTCCTGCCCCACATAGGCGACGAGCTGCTTGAGCACCGACGCGCCCTTGGCGTAGGTGATGCCGTCGAAGTTGACCTCGACCGCGGCGAGGTCGGGGATGTCGGCGGCGATCGGGTGCGTCGACGGCAGCTGGTCCTGCCGGTAGGCCCACGACTTCTCGACGTTCGCGAAGGTCGTCCACGCGTTGGTGTACTCGGTGGCCGAGGCCTGGCACAGCACCGACGCGAACGTCGCGAACGACTCGTTGAGCCACAGGTCGTCCCACCAGCGCATGGTGACGAGGTCGCCGAACCACATGTGCGCCATCTCGTGCAGGACGGTCTCGGCGCGGCGCTCGTAGGAGTAGCGGGTGACCTTGGACCGGAAGACGTAGTCCTCCAGGAAGGTCACCGCTCCGGCGTTCTCCATCGCCCCGGCGTTGAACTCGGGCACGAACAGCTGGTCGTACTTGCCGAAGGCGTAGGGGATCCCGAAGTTGGCGTGGTAGAAGCCGAAGCCCTGTTTGGTCTCGGTGAACAGCCGGTCGGCGTCCATGTACTCCGCGAGCGACGCTCGGCAGAAGATGCGCAGCGGGATGGTGCCGTGCTCGTCGGTGTACTCGTCGGACCACACGGCATACGGACCGGCGATGAGCGCGACGAGATAGGTGCTCATCCGCGGGGTGGTGCGGAAGATGTGCAGACCCGGCTGCGCGGCCGCCGTCTGTACGGTGTCGGCGTTGGAGATCACGGCCCAGTCCTGCGGCGCGGTGACCTGCAGGTCGAAGGTGGCCTTGAGATCGGGCTGGTCGAAGCACGCGAACATTCGCTTGGCGTCGGCCGTTTCGAACTGCGAGTACAGGTACACCGCGTCGTCGGTGGGGTCGACGAACCGGTGCAGGCCCTCGCCGGTGTTCGTGTACAGGCAGTCGGCGTCGACGACGAGTTCGTTGTGAGCGGCGAGCCCGGTAAGGGCGATGCCGGTCTCCTCGGAGTATCCGGACACGTCGACGGGGTCGCCGTTGAGGGTCGCCGAATGCACGGTCTTCGCGATGAGGTCGATGAACGTCGAGGCTCCCTCGGTCGCGTCGAATCGCACGGTGGTCACCGATCGGAAGGTCGTGGTGCCCGGCGCGCCGGCACCGTCGGTGAGATCCAGTTCGATGCTGTAGTTGTCGACGGACAGGATCGCGGCCCGTTCGGCGGCCTGCTCGCGGGTCAGATTCGGTGGTGCCACGGGAGAACTCCTTCTCACGACGGAATGTCGGTCGGCGTCCATCCCATCATGATCGGCGAACCCTCACGGAGCGACGTCGGACAACGGCACCGTGGTGTCCGTCAGCCGGCCGACGTCGACGGGCCGCCCGGAGGCGATGAGTGCGCGGAGGTCGTCCCCGGCATCCCAGATGTTGACGTTCATCCCCGCCCGGACCCGCTGCTCGTCGTCGAGCCAGAACGCGAGGAACTGCCGTCCCGGCACGTCGCCGCGGGTGACCACCCGCGCGTCGCGGGGCGCGAGCCCGACATACTCCATGCCAAGGTCGTACTGGTCGGTGAAGAAATAAGGGAGCCGGTCGTAGGTCGCCTCACGTCCGAGCATCGTCGCGGCCGCGACGGCCGGCTGGTTCAGGGCGTTCGCCCAGTGTTCGACGCGCACACGGGTGCCGAGCAGCGGATGCTCCGCCGACGCGATGTCGCCGACAGCGACGATGTCCGGGTCGCTCGTCCGCAGCGATGCGTCGACGAGCACGCCGTCGTCCACCGCGAGTCCGGCGTCGCGGGCCAGCTCGATGTTCGGGCGCGCCCCGACCGCGACGAGCACGGCGTCGGCGGGCACCACACTGTCGTCGCCGAACCGGATGCCGCTCGCGCGACCGTCGTAGGCGACGATCTCGCGCACCGAGGTGTTCGTCCGCAGATCGACACCGTGCGCGCGGTGCAGGTCGGCGAACACCGCACCCATCTCCTCGCCGAGGGCACCGGACAGGGGTTGCTTCGCGGTCTCCGCGACCACCACGCCCGCGCCCCGGTCGCGGGCGTTCGCGGCGATCTCCATGCCGATCCATCCCGCGCCGATGACGGCCAGCCATCCCGCGTGGTCGGTCTCGCCCTGGATCGCGGTGAGCAGCGCATCGGAGTCCTCGATGGTGCGCATGACGTACACGCGTTCGGCGTCGGCTCCGGGAATCGGGACCGTGCGGGGCGTCGAGCCCGTGGCGAGCGCGAGCTTGTCGTAGTGGAGCGTCGACCCGTCGGGCAGCGTCACCGTGTGGGCGGCCGGATCGATCGCGGTGACCTTCGTGCCGAGCAGCAGTTCGACGCGGTGGTCGCGGTACCAGTCGCCGTCGTGCACCGTGAAGTCGGCGAGTTGCTTGCGTCCGGCGAAGTAGTCCTTCGACAACGGCGGTCGCTCATAGGGCAGGTGCTCCTCCGCGCCGATGAGCAGGATGCGCCCGGGAAAGTCGCGGGCGCGCAGTTCCTCTGCCAGCTTGGCGCCGGCCAGACCCGCGCCGACGATCAGAAACGTTTCCTCACCCGACATCGTGGTGCCTCCGCTGTGATGCGTGCCGGACCTGCTTCCCGGCTCCGACGTTACGGCTACCGCCCGCACTACGGCCCGGTTCAGGAAGAATCGTCGACGGGGCCGTGTTGAACATGCTTGTAGTTGTCCGGCCCGTACGAACTCTTGTGAGGAGATCTCTTGAGCGACCTGACTGCCGCGTCCTCGACCGGCAAGGACATCGCCGACTTCTGGTTCGATCCGTTGTGCCCGTGGTGCTGGATCACCTCGCGCTGGATCCTCGAGGTCACGAAGGTGCGCGACATCGAGGCGCGTTTCCACGTCATGAGCCTGGCCGTGCTGAACGAGGGGCGCGACCTGCCGGAGGAGTACGCCGAGCTGATGACGAAAGCCTGGGGCCCGGTGCGCGTCGCGATCGCTGCGGCGCAGAAGTACGGCGACGACATCCTCTCCCCGCTGTACACGGCGATGGGCACCCGCATCCACAACGAGGGCAACAAGGACTTCGCGGACGTGATCGCCGCGTCGCTCGCCGAACTCGACCTCGACGCCTCGCTGGCCGAGGCCGCCGACAGCGACGCCTACGACGAGGCTCTGCGCACGAGCCATCACGCCGGCATGGACAAGGTGGGCCAGGACGTCGGTACCCCGACGATCCATGTCAACGGCATCGCCTTCTTCGGGCCCGTCCTGTCGAAGATCCCGCGCGGGGAAGAGGCCGGCAAGGTATGGGACGGTGTGGTTGCCCTCGCGTCCTACCCGCACTTCTTCGAGCTCAAGCGCAGCCGCGACGAGGAGCCCGACTTCTCCTGACCGGGCACCGCCGTGGCGCTCGGTAGAGTGCAACGGCGTGTCGAACGATCATGTGGTCCGGCCGGCGACGGTGCACGATGTCGAGAAGGCGACGGCAACGCTCGGACGAGCGTTCCGCGACTATCCGTTCACCCGCTACACCGTCGACGGCCGGGACCACGAGACCCGGGTCCGCGACCTCCAAGGGCTCTTCCTCGCCGAGATCGGCATGCGCTGCGGCGAGGTATGGGTCTCCGACGACGTCGACGCCGTGGCCGTCTGGACGACGCCCGGCTCCACCGGACTCGAGGAGGCGTTCACGTCCGTCTCCGATCGGGTGACGGAGCTGCGGGGTGATCGTGCCCGCGCCGCCGAACTGGCCGAGCAGGCCACCGCGGAACTGCAACCGAGCGAGCCAGGGTGGTTCCTGGCCACGGTGGGCGTCGATCCCGCCTCGCAGGGGCGCGGCCTGGGACGGGCCGTCCTCGAACCAGGACTTCGCGCGGCCGAGCGGCAGGGGGTCGCGGCCTGTCTGGAGACCTCCTCGGAGGCGAACGTCGCGCTCTACGAACGTCTCGGATTCGTCGTTACCGGTGTCGTGGAGCTGCCGGACGGTGGCCCGAAGGTCTGGGCGATGCGCCGCTGACCTGCCGGGGCGGGGTTCGCCACGCTCGGGACCGAAGGTCGCAACGCTCCGCCGTACAGACTTGTGCTCACTCCGAATTCGATTCTCGGCTTCGGGTCGGGCGCGGACTACCGTGATGCATCACGGCTCGCGGCCTCCGGACTGCCAGCGGCACCCACCCGCCGCGCTACGGTGCCCTCTGACCCGCCCCCGGCGTGGTGCCCTCTGACCCGCCCCCGGCGTGGTGCCCTCTGACCCGCCCCGGCGGGGTGTGCTCCGACCCGCCCCTCGCACGGCGAACGGCGCCTGCGGGCGAGCGGACGAGTCTCGTTAGACTCGGCCCATGCGCGTTTACCTGGGAGCCGACCACGCGGGCTTCGAACGGAAGAATGAGATCATCGAGCACCTGAAGAAGAACGGCCATGAGCCGATCGACTGCGGTGCGTTCGAGTACGACGCCCTCGACGACTACCCGGCCTTCTGCATCGAGGCTGCTCGGCGCACCGTCGCCGACGAGGGCAGCCTCGGTATCGTGCTCGGTGGCAGCGGTAACGGCGAGCAGATCGCCGCCAACAAGGTGCGAGGTGCGCGCTGCGCCCTCGCCTGGAGCGTCGACACCGCCAAGCTTGCGCGCGAGCACAACAACGCGCAGCTCATCGGCATCGGTGGCCGCATGCACAGCCTTGAGGAGACCCTTGCGATCGTCGACGCCTTCCTGTCGACCGAGTGGTCGAACGAGGAGCGTCACCAGCGCCGTATCGACATCCTCGCCGAGTACGAGAAGACCGGCGAGGCTCCGGCAGTTCCCGGCGCACCTGCCTGATCCGTGCCCGAAGGACACATCCTGCACCGGCTTGCCCGGCTGCACCACGAGTGGTACTCGGGTGCGCCGGTGCGGGTGTCCAGTCCGCAGGGGCGGTTCGCCGACGGTGCCGCCGCCGTGGACGGGCGCTTCCTGACCCACGCGGACGCGTGGGGCAAGCATCTCTTCCACCACTACGAGGGCGGTCTCGCCGTCCACGTGCACCTCGGTATCTACGGTGAGTTCACCGACCGCGAGTTGCCGCTCGGCGAACCGGTCGGACAGGTGCGGATGCGGATGATCGGCGCGCGCCACGGCAGCGACCTGCGTGGTCCGGCGGCGTGCGAGGTGCTCACCCCCGGCGAGGTCGAGGCGATCGAGGCCCGGCTCGGTCCAGACCCGCTGCGACCCGACGCCGATCCCGAGCGGGCATGGCGCCGTATCGGCAGATCACGCACCGCGATCGGCGCGTTGCTCATGAACCAGGCCGTCATCGCCGGCGTCGGCAACGTCTACCGCGCAGAAGTGCTCTTCCGTCACGGCATCCATCCGGAACGTCCGGGAAACAAGCTGTCCCGCAGAGAGTTCGACGCGATCTGGGCCGACCTCGTCGAACTGATGAACGTCGGTGTGGAGCACGGGCGCATGCACGTCGTGCGACCCGAACACGACCACGGCGCACCGGCCTACGCCAAGAACAGGCCCCGGACGTACGTCTACCGCCGTGCCGGCGAACCCTGCCGGATCTGCGGGACTCCCGTTCTGCACTCGGTCATGCAGGCGCGGAACCTGTTCTGGTGCCCGGTCTGTCAGCCGAGCTGACCCGACTCAGCTGACCCGACTCAGCAGATCCGACTCGGCAGATCCGACTCAGAAATCGAAGCCCCCGAAATCGAATCCGCCGCCGTCTCCGCCACCGAAGTCGTCACCGCCTCCGTACTCGTCGCCCCCGCCGTACTCGTCACCACCGCCGAAGTCGTCGCCGGCACCTGTCTCCGCCGACGGATCACCGACACCGGATTCGAATGCCTGCGCGTCGTAGGGGACACCGGCCATCCCGGCGAACATCGTCGAGAAGAGCAGCATCGAGCCGACGCCCCACGCGCCCGCGACCAGGGCGGGCTTCCACCACGGCTCCGAATACCAGCCCGCAGGGACAGGCCGGCCCGCGACGCGGCCGCCGGGGTAGTAGTTCGGCGTCGCGGAGGACGGTGACGGCGACGCGGCGATGGTGCGGCCCTCGAAGTCGACGGTGCGCTTCTCGGTGACCTCGCCGGCGGACTTCTGTCCGTCGAGCGTTGGGATCTCCGGCCCCGGGTCCATGCCCATCGCCAGGCGCGCAGCTCGGATGTAGTACAGACCTTCGAGCGCGGTCTGTTTCGCGAGACGCGCCTGCATCGGCGAGTTCGCCTGTTCGATCTGGGAGCCGGCGGCGGTGAAGCGCTCGGAGGCGTCCGCCAGCGCCTGACGCGAGGCGTCGTCGGTGCCGGTCAGGTTGTAGATCTGGCCGCCGAGACGCTCGATCGCCTGCCGTGCGTCGGCCTTGGTGTCGTCGAGGGTGACGGTGCGGTGACGGGTGGTGCTCTTCTGGGAGCGGGAGACGAAGTACACCACGGCACCGACGGCGGCGAGGATGAGCAGAAGTTCCACGGCCCGATCCTTCCGGTGGGGGAGGGTCCTGTCCTCCAGCGTACCGACGCGGGGAGTCACTCCCCGAGGACCGCGCGCATCCCTTCCTGCAGGCACGAATCGAACGAATCGCGGTTGGGGACGACCGTGGGGTCCACCGCCAGGCCCATGCAGCAGGTGTCGCGATAGGACATCGCCGACGCGGTCATCATCGCGCCGTCGGCCGCACCGAAGCCGTAGTACCGCTCGATCTTCGCGCCGCCGACGTAGAGCGGCGCGTGGGAACCGGGGAGCGTGGACACCACCACGTCCCGCGGACCGACGGCGATGTCGGAGTGTGCTCCGGCGGAGGACGGGAACGAGATGTCGATGCGTCGCATGAGATCGACCGTGTCCATCGCGTGGATGTCCGCCTCGTCCTCGGGTGCCATAGGCACCGCCCCGCCGTCCGGCCCGGGGACGACGACACGCAGATCGTCGATCGAGCGGCCGTGCCGCCGCCGGTACTCGCTGCACGCGAGGAGCATCGCAGTGGAGAACCCGCTCGACACGCGGCAGCCCGCGCGTTCGCAGGCGTGACGCAGGGCGGCGAGATCCGCGTCGAGTACGTGCAGTCGCGGCGCGCGGGGTGCGGGCTCCTCGTGGTCGCCGGTGCGTCCGAGCAGGGCGTTGATCAATCCGGTGCCCAGCGAGGTGAACATGTGCGCCGCGGTGCGGAACGACTCGACGCCCTGTTCGGACACCGATCTCGCCCACGACAACATGGACTCGGACTGACCGGGTGAGGGTGCCGAGCCGAGATGCCGGAGCCGGATCACCAGCGCCGACTGGCCACCGCCGAGGCCGTCGAGCAAGGTCAGTTCCCAGCGCGGGTGCCGGAGACCCGAGGGGTCGGGGGCCGTGCGGGCGTAGGCGAGTACCTCCTCGAAAGTCGCGGGGGCGGGCAGGGCGACCCGCTCGAGATGCCACGGCGGATCCGAGTCGGGATGCCCGGCGCGGCGCGGCGGATCGAGCCCGAACGGCAGTTCCACCACCCGGTGCCGGAAACTGGGCGACTCGTGGTTGCCGGGCGCGAGCACGGCGGCGACCCGATCCCAGTCGGGGGTGGCATCGAGAAGGACCGCGGCGACGACGGAGGCGCCGGGAGAGAGGGCCCGGGGGAGGTCGTCGGAGGTGTCCTTCACAAGAGGGACGGTCTCATATCGTGAACGACGCACACCCCTGCTTGACTCTCGCTTTGCACTATCGAGTCGAAAAGGTGACACGTCGTTGCTGGATTCGGGATCTCCCCACGTGCCGGTTCTCACCTCCGTGAGTGCCCTTTCCGGCGTACCACCACCGCTGCGCCCAGACCCGCTGCGGCGATCCACGGTGCGCCGGAGACGAACGGATCGAGCCACTGGTGGTTGACGTCGGCACGCGAACTCCGCCGCCTCGACGCCCCGCCGTGCGCGGTGATCTCCGACCGGATCCCGCTCTCGGTCACGGGATTGTCGGGACGGCCCTGCATCAGGGCCCGGACCCGGCTCTCGGCGACGTCGATGCGGTCGGCGCCGATCAGGAGCAACCAGTGCGCGGCGCGGCCTTCGCTGTAGCGGCGGTAGGCGTGCCTGCGCACGACGCCGGACAGTCCCTTCAGCGGCGCCGTGGTGCCGAAGACCGGGGTGACGAAGGCATGCTCGATCGAGCGTTCGCGGGTCTCGTACCCGGGCTGGCGTTCGGGGAAGTCCCAGTGCGCGCCGGTCGTCTCAGGTGCGAAGCGTTCCTTCGGCACCGAGGGCCGATCGCGAGGATCCAGGTCGACTCCCCATCCGGGGATGCGGGCGCGCAGTTGGTCGGGGGTCTCCGGGGGTTCGGGCTTGTCTGCGGTGTAGGCCATGGCGGATCCTCCTCAACTCCCGTCGGCGACGATGATCGGCTTGATGCACCTGTCGAGCTTCGACGAGAACATGTGGTAGGCCTCGGGGATGTGTTCGAGCGGGACACGGTGCGTGACGATGTCGTTCGGCTTCAGATAGCCGTTGCGGACGTGCTCGAACAGACGGGGCCACTGACGTTTGACGGGGCACTGGTTCATCCGCAAGGTCAGCCCCTTGTTGAGTGCGTCGCCGAACTTCACGGCACTGAAGATCGGGCCGTAGGCGCCCACCACCGAGACGGTGCCGCCCTTGCGGACACCGTCGATGGCCCAGTTCAGCGCGACCGGCGAGCCACCTTGCATCTTCAATTTCGCGGCCGTGACGTGCTGCAGGAAGTTGCCGTCGGCCTCCGCCCCGACCGCATCGATGGCGACGTCCGCTCCGAGATGACCGGTGATCTTCTTCAGGTGGACGATGATGTCGTCGTACTCCGCGAAGTTGTAGGTCTCGGCGTGAGCGAAGGTCCGGGCCTTCTCCAGCCGGTACTCGAGGTGGTCGATCACGATGACCCGGCCGGCACCCATGAACCAGGCGGACTTCGCCGCGTACAGGCCCACCGGTCCGGCGCCGAAGACCACGACCGTGTCGCCCTCGACGATGTCACCCAGCTGTGCACCGAAGTAGCCGGTCGCGAGGGCGTCGGTGAGCATCAGGGCGTCCTCGCCGTCCATCCAGTCGGGCACGATCGTTGGGCCGACGTCGGCGAACGGCACCCGCACGAACTCGGCCTGGCCGCCGTCGTAGCCGCCGCAGGTGTGCGAGTAGCCGTAGATGCCGCCGACCGCGGTGGCGTTGGGGTTGACGTTGTGGCAGTTGGAGTACAGGCCGCGCGCGCAGAAGAAGCACGACCCGCAGAAGACGTTGAACGGGACCATGACCCGGTCGCCGGGTTTCAGGTTCTGCACCGACGGCCCGACCTCGTGGACCACCCCGACGAACTCGTGACCGAAGGTCGTACCGACGCGGGTGTCGGGCATCATCCCGTGATAGACGCCCGGTGGAGCGCGTCGACGACGTCGGCGACGGCGTGACGGCGGGCGAACGCGCGTCGCTGCAGCATCGCCCCGGTGCCGCGGGCGAGGATCGCCTCCCACATCGCCACCGCGCACCGGCGGTCGCCGGCCTCCTCGAGTCGGGGGCCGATGTACCGGAGGAAGGCGCGGAAGGACTGCTGCGCGGTGGTGGGCCGCCCGGTGAACACGTCGACGGCACGTCCGGTCGGCCCCTCGCGAGCAGCGCACAGGTACGCGGCGTGGACGACCTCGTCGGCGACCGGGGGAGCAGTGATGCCCGCCCGGACCTCTCGTTCGGCGGTGGCGACGAGCGCGCGGACGAGCATCGCCAGGAGAACAGTCTCGTCGACGGTCGCCGGCACGTCGCTCACCCGGATCTCGACGGTGGGCAGATGCGCCGAGGGACGCACGTCCCAATAGACCATGCCCGGATCGAGGATGTTGCCGCTCTCGATCATCATGGCGACGATCGCGTCGTAGTGCTCCGCCGACGTGAACCGCGGGGGAGGACCCGCGCACGGCCACCGGGAGGCCATGATCGCCCGCCAACTGGCGTACCCGGTGTCGCGGCCCCGATGGATGGGCGAGTTGGCCGTCGCGGCCAGCAGGGTGGGCAACCACACCCGGACGTGATTGCACACCAGGACGGCGGTTTCGCGGTCGGCGACACCGACGTGGACGTGGCAGCCGCAGACCTCCTGCTCCTCGGCGAGACGTCCGTACCGCTCGGCCATCGTCCGGTAGCGCGGCACATCCGTCACGGACGCGAGCTTCTGGAGCGTGGGCGACACACCCGACGCGAGCAGACCCGCGTGCGCCTCCCGCGCGGCCGCGGCTGCGACGGTCCGGCCCTCGACGATACGCGCGCGCAACTCGGCCGAGCTGCGGCAGACCGGTGTGTTCACCTCGACCTGGATGCGTTTGAGCTCGTAGTCCATGTCGAGTCCGAGCCGGGCGGCTGCGGCCACGACGAGGTCGTTGCTCGCGGTCAGCCGTTCGGAGGTCGGGTCGACGAGGAAGAACTCCTCCTCGACGCCGACGGTCGGAGCGGGGGTCGGGGGCATGTCCGGAGTCGGTCTGGGGCGCCGAGGCATCGTTGCCTCCCTGCATAGCGAGGCGCCGTCGGTACAGCCGGCGCCGTCGTTGACGCCGGCGCCTTCTCGACCGACCGCTGACCTACGGGGGTGAGACGACGATACTCGGATTTCACACCGGAGAACGGCATTCGATGGTGGAGAGGGACCGACCGGAGGTGGGGCGGGGTCGGTCCCTCCACACCCCCTACGGTGTCATCCGACGACGCCCCACCCGTTCGCGGTCGCGTCCGCTGGAGGGACGCGACGAGGAATCACGACGCGGTGGTTCGTGCGGTCGTCGGAATGCGGATGGGCTGGGCCGGACGGGACGGTCCGGAACGACGAAGCCCGCCGGTGCTGTGTGCACCCGGCGGGCTTCCTCCGTGGAGGGGATGACGGGAATCGAACCCGCGTAGCCAGTTTGGAAGACTGGGGCTCTACCATTGAGCTACATCCCCGTTGCGCCTGCAGCGCCGGTGTCGACCGGTGCTGCGGCTTGCGAGATGAGACTGTACCGGACCTCGCTTTGGATTTCATAATCGGGGGGCCGTAGGATTCTGCGATGGGTCCCGCGGTCGGATGCGGTGCCTTCACGACCGGGATGTGGCGCAGCTTGGTAGCGCATCCGCTTTGGGAGCGGAGGGTCGCAGGTTCGAATCCTGTCATCCCGACCAGATCGAACAGCGTCAGCGCGCTCAGTAGTGACACGAACGACCGACAAGAGAGCACGACAGAAGGAGCATGTCCGTGAAGAGCACCGTCGAGCAGCTGAGCCCGACGCGAGTCCGTATCAATGTTGAGGTGCCCTTCGAGGAGCTCCAGCCTGATTTCGACCGCGCTTTCAAGGCCCTCGCCGGCCAGGTCCGCATCCCGGGCTTCCGCCCCGGTAAGGCACCTCGCAAGATCCTCGAGGCCCGCGTCGGCCGCGGAGCCGTCCTGGACCAGGTCATCAACGAGGCCATCCAGAGCCGCTACAGCGAAGCCGTGACCGCGAACGACGTCAAGGTCATCAGCCAGCCCGAGATCGACGTCACCAAGCTCGAGGACAACGTCGAGCTGGCGTTCACCGCCGAGGTCGACGTGCGTCCCGAGATCACCCTCCCCGATTTCTCCGAGATCGCCGTCACCGTCGATCCCGTCGAGATCACCGACGAGGACATCGCCGAGCAGCTTCTGTCGCTGCGTCAGCGCTTCGGCACCCTGACGGGTGTCGAGCGTCCGGTGCAGGACGGCGACTTCGTCTCCATCGACCTGTCCGCGACGGTCGACGGCAACGAGGTTCCAGAGGCCGCCACCGAGGGCCTGTCGCACGAGGTCGGCTCCGGCCAGCTCATCGACGGACTCGACGAGGCGATCATCGGCCTGTCCGCCGGCGAGTCGAAGGAGTTCACCTCCACGCTGGTCGCCGGCGAGTACGCCGGTAAGGAAGCCGTCGTCACCGTCAAGGTCAACACCGTCAAGCAGCGCGAGCTGCCCGAGGCCGACGACGAGTTCGCGCAGCTCGCGAGCGAGTTCGACACCATCGGCGAGCTCGAGGCCGACCTCCGCGAGCGCGTCCAGCGCGTCAAGCAGGTCGAGCAGGCCGGCCAGATCCGCGACAAGGTCCTCGAGGTTCTCCTCGAGACCGTCGACATTCCGGTTCCCGAGGCTGCCGTCCAGGCCGAGGTCGACAGCGCGCTGCACGACGCGATCCACGAGCTCGATCACGACGAGACCAAGCTGAACGAGCTGCTCGAGGCCCAGGGTTCGAGCCGCGAGGAGTTCGACAAGGAAGCACGCGAGTCCGCCGAGCGTTCGGTGAAGACCCAGCTGCTCCTCGACGCGATCGCCGAGGCGGAGAACACCACGGTCGAGCAGCAGGAGCTGACCGAGCGCATCTTCTTCCAGGCGCAGCGCTACGGCATCCCGCCGGAGCAGTTCATCCAGCAGATCAGCCAGGCCAACCAGCTAGGTGCCGTCTTCGCCGACGTCCGCCGCGGCAAGGCGCTCGGCACCGTCGTCGATCGCGCCAACGTGACCGACACCACGGGTGCGACCGTCGACACCGCCGAGCTGTTCGGCACCAAGAAGGACGATGACGCCGAGGGCGAGAACGCCGAGGCGGAGACCACCGAGGACTCGGCCTCCGAGTAGTCGGACGACCCGCGGAGATTCGAAACCCCAGGGGTCACGAATTTCCGCTTTCAGCGAAGAGGGGCGGCACCGGGCATCCGGTGCCGCCCCGTTTCGTTAGTGTCAGTGTCAGCAACCCACGATCGACGAGAAGGCAGGTACCCGTGACTCCTCAGAATCCGGCGACATCCATCGGTCCCGCGATGACCTCGGCCACTGCTGGGCTGAACCTCAGCGACTCGGTGTACGAACGCCTGCTCCGCGAGCGCATCATCTTCCTGGGCACCCAGGTCGACGACGACATCGCGAACAAACTGTGCGCGCAGATCCTTCTGCTGTCGGCCGAGGACCCCACCCGCGACATCTCCCTGTACATCAACTCACCGGGCGGTTCGGTCACCGCCGGTATGGCGATCTACGACACGATGAAGTTCGTCGAGTGCGATGTCGCGACCTTCGCGATGGGTCTCGCCGCCTCGATGGGTCAGTTCCTGCTCTCCGCCGGTACCAAGGGCAAGCGTTACGCACTCCCGCACGCGCGGATCATGATGCACCAGCCGTCCGCAGGCATCGGTGGTACGGCGAGCGACATCGCGATCATGGCGGAGCAGTTCGCACACACCAAGCGCGAGATGGCCGAGCTCATCGCGGAGCACACGGGCCAGTCGGTGGAGCAGATCACCAAGGACTCCGACCGCGACCGCTGGTTCACGGCGCAGCAGGCGCTCGAATACGGCTTCGTCGACCACGTCGTCTCCCGGGCGCAGCAGGCCGGCGGCACCGCCAACTAGGTCCCGGCCCGATCTGCCCTCACACCACCGAATTCTTGGAGAAGCGATGACCAACATGTTCGATCCGCGCCAGCTCGGCGGCGCCGCTCCTGCCTCGCCCGCGAGCCGCTACATCCTCCCGTCGTTCATCGAGCACTCGAGCTACGGCGTCAAGGAATCCAACCCGTACAACAAGCTGTTCGAAGAGCGCATCATCTTCCTCGGCGTCCAGGTCGACGACGCGTCCGCCAACGACGTGATGGCCCAGCTGCTGGTGCTCGAGTCGCTCGATCCCGACCGCGACATCACCATGTACATCAACTCGCCGGGTGGTTCGTTCACCTCGCTCATGGCGATCTACGACACCATGCAGTACGTCCGCGCCGACATCACCACGGTGTGCCTCGGGCAGGCGGCATCCGCCGCGGCCGTCCTGCTCGCCGCCGGCACTCCCGGCAAGCGTCTGGCGCTGCCCAACGCTCGCGTGCTCATCCACCAGCCCGCGACGGGTGGCATCCAGGGACAGGTCTCCGACCTCGAGATCCAGGCCGCCGAGATCGAGCGCATGCGTACCCTCATGGAGAACACGCTCTCGAAGCACACCGGTAAGGATCCCGAGCAGATCCGCAAGGACACCGATCGGGACAAGATCCTCACGGCGGAGCAGGCAGTCGAATACGGTCTGATCGACCGGGTCCTCGAGTACCGCAAGCTCTCGGCCCAGAAGTAGAACGTCGCAGGCGGTTCCGGAAGGCACGGTGCCTTCCGGAACCACCGAGGCCGGGACTGTGATCGCCGACACATGTTGTGGTGTACAAATATGACCGGAAACGCGCAGAACCGGTCGACCTGCGCGCCGACATCCGGGTACGGTCGATCAAAGGGCCCGCTCCCCGGGACCGCCCCGTGTGGTGGTTGCGGGACCGGTTGCACGCACACGAGGAAGTAGGGACCTGACTGATGGCACGTATCGGTGACGGCGGAGATCTGCTCAAGTGCTCCTTCTGCGGAAAGAGCCAGAAGCAGGTCAAGAAGCTCATTGCGGGCCCCGGTGTCTACATCTGCGACGAGTGCATCGATCTCTGCAACGAGATCATCGAGGAGGAGCTGGCCGAGACCAGCGAGGTCAAGCTCGACGAGCTGCCCAAGCCGGCCGAGATCCGCGACTTCCTCGACAACTACGTGATCGGCCAGGACGACGCCAAGCGCACGCTGGCCGTGGCGGTCTACAACCACTACAAGCGCATCCAGGCCGGCGACAAGGGCCGCGACTCCCGCGGTGAGACGGTCGAACTCGCGAAGTCCAACATCCTGCTTCTCGGCCCCACCGGTTGTGGCAAGACCTACCTCGCGCAGACGCTCGCGAAGATGCTCAACGTGCCCTTCGCCATCGCCGACGCCACCGCACTGACGGAGGCCGGCTACGTCGGTGAGGACGTCGAGAACATCCTCCTCAAGCTCATCCAGGCCGCCGACTACGACGTCAAGCGCGCCGAGACCGGCATCATCTACATCGACGAGGTCGACAAGATCGCCCGCAAGAGCGAGAACCCGTCGATCACTCGCGACGTGTCGGGCGAGGGCGTGCAGCAGGCGCTGCTGAAGATCCTCGAAGGCACCCAGGCATCCGTCCCGCCGCAGGGTGGTCGCAAGCATCCGCACCAGGAGTTCATCCAGATCGACACCACGAACGTGCTGTTCATCGTGGCGGGTGCATTCGCGGGTCTCGAGAAGATCGTCTCCGACCGCGTCGGCAAGCGCGGCATCGGCTTCGGCGCCGAGGTTCGGTCGAAGGCCGAAATCGACACCACCGACCACTTCGCCGACGTCATGCCCGAGGACCTCATCAAGTTCGGCCTGATCCCGGAGTTCATCGGTCGTCTGCCGATCCTCGCGTCGGTGACCAATCTCGACAAGGAATCACTCGTCCAGATCCTGTCGGAGCCGAAGAACGCTCTGGTCAAGCAGTACGTGCGCCTGTTCGAGATGGACGGCGTCGAACTCGAGTTCTCCCAGGACGGACTCGAAGCGATCGCCGACCAGGCGATCCTCCGTGGCACCGGCGCCCGCGGGCTCCGCGCCATCATGGAGGAGGTGCTCCTGCCCGTGATGTACGACATCCCCAGCCGCGACGACGTCGCCAAGGTCGTGGTCACCGCCGAGACCGTCAACGACAACGTCCTTCCGACGATCGTGCCGCGCAAGACCGATCGGGAACGGCGCGACAAGACCGCCTGATTCCGAAGACCCTTCGGAACTGCACGAGCGCCTCGGCACGAAAGTGCCGAGGCGCTCGTCGTCTTTGGCGGTCGAATCCGGTCCGTCGGTGGATCAGCGCAGTGTGATGGTCCCGCCGTCGACCATGAGTGTCTGGCCCGTCATGTAGGACGCATCCTCACTGGCCAGAAAGACCGCGACACGGCCGATATCGGCCTGCGGGTCACCGAAGCGGTGCATCGGGGTCTTCGCCAGTAGCGCCTCCTCGACGCCGGGGTTGGCCGCGATGTACGCCTCGACGCCCTCGGTCAGTGCCAGAGGCGAGATGACGTTGACATTGATGTCCTCCGCGGCCCATTCGTTCGCCGCGACCCGGCTGATCGCCCGGATCGCTTCCTTCGCAGCGGCGTACGAACTCTGCGTGGCGCTCCCTTCGATCCCGGCTCCCGACGCGAAGTTGATCACCGACCCCTTGTTCGCGGCGAGCTGGGCGTGCGCTGCCTTCATCAATCGGAAGGTCGGATAGAAGCCCGTGCCGAACGACAGGTCGAGCATCTCCTGTGTGGTCTCGAGCAGTGGCGCCTGTCGGGATGCGTGCGCATTGTTGACGAGCACGTCGAGCTTTCCGAACCGTTCGACGGCCGCCGCGACGATCGTCTCGGCGCTCGACTCGTCGGAGATGTCCGCGTACAGGAATTTCCCGGCTTCGCCGACCTCGGCTTCGAGGGCTTCACCCGCGGGCCGGTCGATGTCGACGAACAGGACGCGGGCACCCTCGCCCATGAATGCTCTGACGATGCCGCGTCCGATCCCTCCGGCACCACCGGTGACGATCGCGACCTTGTCTGCAAGTCTCATGTTTGCTCCCTTCGTGGGTGCGGTGTCAAGCGATCAGTCGACGGCCAGTGCGACCTTCTCGAGTTCCGCGATGCTGTAGGCGGCGTAGGTCTCGTACGGGCCGCGGCCGATGAAGTACGACGAGAGCTGCTCGTCGAGTTCCTCGACCGTGAATGCCGAACCGGCTGCGTCGAAGCGGTTCTCGACGGTCGGCGCTGCCATGAGCGCGACCATTTTTCCGTACACCACGAACACCTGTCCGGTGATCTCCGAGGAGGCCGGCGAGGCGAGGTAACGCACGAGGGTGGCCACGCGCTCCGGCGCCAGGGGATCGAGTCCGGTCGTGGCGCCGGCCTCGCCGAAGGCCTCCGCGGTCATCGCGGTGCGTGCGCGGGGGCAGATCGCATTCGCGGTGACGCCGTAGCGCGCCAGCCCCTGCGCCGTGGACAGTGTCAGTGCCGTGATGCCTGCCTTCGCAGCGGAATAGTTCGGCTGTCCGGCGGAACCGAAGAGGAAGGCCTCCGACGAGGTGTTGACGACGCGGCCGTAGACCGGTCCACCCGCAGCCTTGCTCGCCTGACGCCAGTACACCGCCGCCGCATGTGAGGTGGCGGCATGGCCCTTGAGGTGCACTCGGATCACGTCGTCCCAGTCGGACTCGGTGAGGTTGAAGATCATCTTGTCGCGGATGATGCCCGCGTTGTTGACGAGGATGTCGAAGGACCCGAATGCCTTGACCGATTCCTCGACGAGGCGACCGCCGAGAGCCCAGTCGGACACGTCGCCGGTGACGGCGATGGCCTGGCCTCCCGACGCGACGATTTCCTCTGCCACCTCGTGCGCTGCGTCGCCCATGTCGTTGACGACGACTGCGACGCCTGCCTCGGCGAGGGCGAGGGCTTCGGCGCGGCCCAGGCCGGCCCCGGCGCCGGTCACGACCGCCGCGCGCCCGGCCAGACTTACGGATTCACCCATGAAACGTCTCCTGTTCGATGGCGGCGGTTCGTCAGTGCACCGCGCCGGAATTAGTATTCATTCTAGTCTCGGGTGGTGGTTGGTCCACCCACGGGACGGGTCCCACTGGCCGGGATCAGGCGGGATACGAGACGTGCCCACCTGGAACGTTCGTCGCCGCAGTGGTCGATGCGCCACCGGTCGTGAAGGGGAGGAACCGAGCATGCCCAGACTTGCGGAGGCCCGGGACGCCGCAGAACCGAGTTCGGCGGAACAGCATGCGCGATACGGCCGGATCATCGACGCTGCCGCACAGTTGGGGGCGGTGAAGGAACTCGAACGCGTTCGGATGCAGGAGGTCGCCGAACTCGCCGGCGTCGCCATCGGGACCCTCTACCGCTACTTTCCGTCCAAGACCCATCTGTTCGTCGCGGTCATGGTGGATCAGATCGATCGGATGGGAATCCACCTCTCCAGGCGCTCGCAGTCGTCCTCGTCGCCTGTCGACGTCGTATACGACGCGTTGCTGCAGGCCACCCGGGCGCTCGTGCGCACTCCGTTACTGGCGAACGCGATGATCCGATCCGCCGGGTCGTCGAACGCCGCCACCATTCCCGACGTGGCGAAGATCGACCAGCACATCGACGGACTGCTCCTGGCCGCCGCGGGTATCGCGGAACCCACGGTGCGGGACGCGACCGTCGTGCGGTTGGTCGTGGCGCTGTGGTTCGGTCTCGTCCAGTCCGCGCTCAACGGGCGGATATCGATCCCCGAGGTGGAGTCCGATCTGCGCGTCGCGTGCGACCTTTTGCTGGTCGATCTGCCCGCCGGTACGCGTTGACGGGCAATTCTCGAAGACCGCATTCCGCAAGGTCCGTCCCGCTCGTTGGGACTGCGCAGGAAACTGCGGTTACCGTCACTAGAATAAATTTCAATATCTTCGAGAGCTGGGAGTAGGCATGAGCAAGGTCGTCATCGTGGAGGCCGCGCGGACACCGATCGGTCGTCGCCGCGGACAGCTGGCCGGGGTCCACCCCGCGGTGTTGCTCGGTGCCGCCCAGAAGGCCGTTCTCGACCGCACCGGCCTCCCCGCCGACGAGATCGGTCAGCTCGTCGGAGGCGCCGTCACCCAGGCGGGGGAACAGTCGAACAACGTGACCCGGCAGGCCTGGCTCCACGCAGGTCTCCCGTACACGACCGCGGCGACGACCATCGACTGCGCGTGCAGTTCGTCGCAGCAGGCGGTCCACATGGTGGCGGGCCTGATCGCGTCCGGGCAGATCGACGCCGGAATCGGATGCGGCGTCGAAGTCATGAGTCGCGTGTTCCTCGGCCAGGCAAACGCCCCGGGCACCGGCAACCCCTATCCGGACGACTGGTCGATCGACATGGGCGACCAGTTCACCTCTGCCGAACGTATCGCCCACAAGCGCGGCATCAAACGTGACGATGTCGATGCTCTCGGATTCGAGTCGCAGCGTCGCGCCGCAGCCGCGTGGGCCGAGGGGCGCTTCGACCGCGAGATCGTCCCGGTGCAGGCGCCGGTCGTGACCAAGGAGGGCGAGCCCACCGGTGAGATCGCGACCGTGACGCGTGACGGAGGTCTTCGCGAAACCACCGCGGAAGGACTCGCCGGTCTCCGGCCGGTCATCGAGAACGGAATCCACACCGCCGGAAACTCCTCCCAGGTCAGCGACGGCGCGGCCGCCGTACTGCTGATGAGTGAGGACAAGGCGCGCGAGTCGGGTCTGCGGCCACGTGCCCGTATCCTCGCGTCGACGCTCGTCGGTTCGGACCCGTACTACCACCTCGACGGCCCCATCGACGCGACTCGCGCGGTACTCGAGCGCACCGGAATGTCCTTGTCCGACATCGACATCGTCGAGATCAACGAAGCCTTCGCTTCGGTCGTGTTGTCCTGGGTGCAGGTCCACGGGGCCGACATGAGCAAGGTCAACGTCAACGGCGGCGCCATCGCGCTCGGCCACCCCGTCGGTTCCACCGGCTCGCGACTGATCACCAGTGCCCTGCACGAACTCGAGCGCTCGGGCCGTTCGACTGCGCTGGTCACGATGTGTGCGGGTGGCGCGATGGCCTCCGCCACCATCATCGAGCGCATCTGACGCCGGACATTCTGCTATCCGAAGGGACCCGATCATGACTCTGGGATTGAGCGACGAGGACCGCGAGCTCCGTGATTCCGTACGCGGCTGGGCGGCACGACACGCCACACCCGACGTGATCCGCACGGCCGTCGAAGCGAAGACGGAAGCCCGCCCGACGTACTGGAGCTCGTTCGCCGAACTCGGCATGCTGGGATTGCACCTGCCCGAAGAGGTCGGAGGCGCCGGTTTCGGACTACTCGAAACGGCGATCGTCGCAGAAGAACTCGGACGAGCCATGGTGCCCGGCCCGTTCCTTCCGACCGCGATCGTGTCCGCGGTCCTCGACGAGGCCGGCCGTCGCAGCGAACTCGACGGGCTCGCGGACGGTTCGCTGTTCGGTGCGGTCGCCCTGCAGCCGGGGGACCTGCGAGTGGAGCGCGACGGCGATTCCGTCACGCTCTCGGGAACCTCCGGTGTCGCCCTCGGCGGCCAGGTCGCGGATGTGTTCCTGCTCGCGGCCGACGACGGTGGTGAGCGGGTCTTCGTCGTCGTGACCCGTGACCGGGTCGAGGTCACGAACCTGCCCAGCTACGACGTGATCCGCCGCAACGCCGAGATCACCGTGAGCGCCCTGAGGTTGTCCGACGGGGACGTGCTGAGATCGGACCCGCATCGGATCGTCGATATCGCCGCGACCTTGTTCGCCGCCGAGGCCGCCGGTCTCGCGGACTGGGCGACCACCACCGCCGCGGACTATGCGCGGGTCCGCAAGCAGTTCGGCCGTGTCATCGGACAGTTCCAGGGTGTCAAGCACACCGTCGCCCGAATGCTCTGCCTCACCGAACAGGCTCGGGTCGTGGCCTGGGACGCAGCGCGAGCGCGGCGCGAGGACGTGCCGGACGACGAGGCGTCGCTGGCCGTGGCGGTCGCCGCGTCCATCGCCCCGGAGGCCGCCTTCCAGGTCACCAAGAACTGCATCCAGGTGCTCGGCGGCATCGGCTACACCTGGGAGCACGACGCGCACCTGTACATGCGGCGCGCCCAGTCCCTCCGGATCCTGCTCGGCTCCACGGCGTCGTGGCGGCGCCGGGTCGCCCACCTCACGCTCGACGGTGCCCGCCGCGTGCTGAGCGTCGATCTTCCGCCCGAGGCGGAACGGATCCGCGCCGACGTCCGTGCCGAACTCGAGCCGGCGAAGTCGCTGGAGAACGCAGCGCGGAAGGCGTATCTGGCGGAGAAGGGCTACACCGCCCCCCACCTGCCCGAACCATGGGGCAAGGCCGCCGACGCCGTCACGCAACTCGTCGTCGCCGAGGAACTGCGCGCCGCCGAACTCGAACCGCACGACATGATCATCGGCAACTGGGTGGTGCCGACCCTGATCGCGCACGGCAGTACCGAGCAGATCGAGCGATTCGTCCCGCAGTCGCTGCGCGGGGATCTCGTGTGGTGTCAGCTCTTCTCCGAACCCGGCGCCGGGTCCGACCTTGCGGGCCTGTCCACCAAGGCCGTCAAGGTGGACGGCGGATGGAGGCTCGACGGCCAGAAGGTGTGGACGTCGATGGCGCGGGTCGCGGACTGGGGCATCTGCCTCGCCCGCACCGACGCGGAAGCGCCCAAACACAAAGGCCTGTCCTACTTCCTGATCGACATCAGGAACACCGAGGGGCTCGACATCCGGCCGCTGCGGGAGATCACCGGCGAAGCCCTGTTCAACGAGGTGTTCCTCGACGGCGTGTTCGTGCCCGACGAGTGCCTCGTCGGCGAGCCCGGGGACGGATGGAAGCTCGCCCGTACCACCCTCGCGAACGAACGCGTCTCCCTCTCGCACGATTCGACTTTCGGTGCCGGCTGCGAGATCCTTATGGCGCTCGCGAACGGTATGCCCGGTGGGCCGGACGACGAACAACTCACCGTCCTCGGCAAGGTTCTCGGCGATGCCGCGTCCGGTGGCCTCATGGGTCTGCGTACCGCTCTGCGGTCCCTGGCCGGTGCACAGCCGGGTGCCGAGTCCTCCGTCGCCAAGCTCCTCGGCGTCGAGCACCTCCAGCAGGTCTGGGAGACCGCGATGGACTGGGCCGGTACTGCGTCGTTGCTCGACGACCAGGACCGAACCTCGGCCACCCACATGTTCCTCAACGTGCAGTGCATGTCCATCGCCGGTGGGACGACCAACGTCCAGCTGAACATCATCGGTGAGAGGCTTCTCGGCCTGCCCCGCGATCCCGAACCCGGAAAGTGACGCCCATGCCCATCGATACCGATGTCGCGCTCTCCGCTGCGCCCACCACTCGTCAGGCCACCTGGACCGAACGTGATGTGATCCTCTACCACCTCGGTCTGGGTGCAGGAGCCGACTCGCTCGATCCCGCCGAACTGCGGTGGGTGTACGAGAAGGACCTGCGGGTCCTGCCGACCTTCGCGATGGTCGCCGGTCAGGGTGTCTCCGCCGGTGCGGTGACACCGGCCGGACTGAGCCTGCCGGGAATCGACATCGACCTGCGCAGGATCCTGCACGGTGGCCAGTCCGTCACCGTGCACGCCCCGATCCCGATCTCGGGTTCGGCGACCGTCTCGTCTCGCATCTCCGATGTGTGGGACAAGGGCAAAGCCGCCGTGATCGTGCTCGAACAGTCCGCAGTGGACGCCGACGGAAACCCGTTGTGGACCAGTGCGATGCAGATCTGGGCGCGCGGTGAGGGCGGCTTCGGCGGAGACGCCGGGCCCCATGTGTCGAACGCAGTGCCGGAACGGGACGCCGACAAGACCCTGGTGTCACCTACGAGCACGCAACAGGCACTGGTGTACCGGCTCAGTGCCGACATGAACCCGCTACACGCCGATCCCGAATTCGCGAAGACAGCCGGTTTCGATCGGCCGATCCTGCACGGACTCGCCTCGTACGGTGTCGTGTGCAAGGCAGTCGTCGACGGTGTGCTCGACGGAGACCCGACCCGGGTCCGGTCGTTCTCGGTCCGCTTCGCCGGCACGCTGTACCCCGGGGAGACGATCGAGACGGCGGTCTGGCGAGACGACGACACCCTCACCCTGCTCGCCACATGTCCCGAGCGCGACGGGCAACCGGTGCTCACCCACGCCACGATGGAGATTCGATGAGAGTCGACCCGGACACCCACCCCGTCGTCGGACACGCGCCCGACGGTACGGTTCTGACCTCGGCACCGCAGGACACCGCCGTCGACCGCGCCACCGCCGCCGCGCGGCGCGTGGTGGACGCGTTGCTGCGCACCGACCGTGGCAACGCGAATCTCGAGCGGGTCGCCGAAGAGCTCGACAATATCGCCGAGCACCTCGAGGAACACGCTCCCGAAGTGCGGGAGCGACTGATCGACATGTGGCACGGGGAGGGCGTCACCCGGCACGATCCGGTCACCGGTCCGGAGAACGCGCTCGCTCCGCCGCTGGTGTTGGCCGGTCGCGAAGACGGATCGGTGGATGGCGTCGTCGAACTGACCTTCCCGTACCAGGGCCCGCCCGGGCACGTGCACGGCGGAGTCTCCGCCCTCCTGCTCGATCACACGCTGGGTGTGGCGAACGCCTGGGCCGGGCGCAGCGGCGCCACCGCACAGCTCAACGTGCGGTACCACCGGCCGACCCCACTGTTCGAGCCGCTGACGATCACCGGTCGTCTGGTCGAGCAGGACGGCCGCAAGATCAACACGGTCGGCGAGATCAGGACCGCGGACGGCACGGTGTGCGTGTCCGTGGAGGCGCTGTTCATCGACAGGACAGTTCCCCGTCCTCGCTGACGGCCTGCGCCGCACACGCCGTCGTATCGGAAAGGAACGGCATGGGGAAGTTGGACGGGCGGGTGGCGATCGTCACCGGCGCCGGGATGGGGATCGGCCGCGGATTTCGTCCCGACCGACGTCACCGACCGCGAACAGGTGCACGCCATGGTGGATGCCGCGGTGCGCGAATTCGGCACTGCGCAGCACGACCGTACTGCGGCTCGGGAATGGGCGCCGAAACAGGTGTGCTGCAACGTGATCTGCCCCGGCGTGCAGAGCGCGGCATACCGACGGGTGGCGGCGGCCGACCCGCAGATGGCCGCCACGCAGGCCGCGGCGAACCCGATGGGCCGCATCGGCGACCCTCTCGACGACATCGGCACGGTCGCAGCCTTTCTCGCGAGCGACGACTCCCGCTATCCCACAGGCAACACGCTGTTCGTCGACGGCGGTAGCCACGTCAACGGCGTGCAGTGAGCGCCGAACGTGGACTGACATCCCAACGGAGGATTCATGCTCTCTCGTACTTCCCGGCGTGTGATGGCAGTACTCGCCGCAGCGTCGATGCTCGGCATCACGTCCTGCTCCGACTTCGGCGACGACGCCGAGGAGACTGCCGGGGGACCCGGCTCCCTCGTCACCGAACGCACCCTCACCGGTACGGCGGCGCTTCCCAGCGCGTCGCGAACGCATCTGATCACCTACCTGTCCGATGGTGCCGATCGGCGCCCCACCCTCGTTTCGGGCACGGTCGCGATCCCCGAGGGAGAAGCACCCGCCGGAGGCTGGCCCGTGATCAGCTGGGCGCACGGCACCACCGGGGTCGGTGACGCCTGTGCGCCGTCCGCCGACACCTCCGGTGGTCCCGCCCACTCCTACATCAGCAGGACGACTGCCATGCTCGACCGGTGGGTCGCAGACGGCTACGCCGTGGTCCAGACCGACTACGAAGGCCTCGGCACACCGGGCGGACATCCCTACATGAACGGAGACAGCGCAGCCGACAGTGTCGTCGACATCGTGCGTGCCGCTCGTCAACTCGATCCGGCTATCGGCACCCGATGGATCGCGATGGGACACAGTCAGGGCGGGCACGCCGCGCTGTATGCGGCGGCTCGTGGCACGGAACGCGCCCCTGAACTCGAACTGCAGGGCGCGGTCGCCTTCGCCCCGGGCAGTCGCACGAGTGAGACGGCCGAGTACTACGCGACCGCCGGACCGGCGATCGGTCCGGCGCTCGGGTTCCTGCCGGTGCTGCTGCTCGGAGCGCAGGCGGCGGACCCGAGCATCGACGCCGACGCGATGCTCACCGACGCCTCGCGCCCCTTGCTCGACGCCGCGCGCACCGGGTGCATGGACGACATCCGCGAGGTGGCGAGCACGGTACCGGTGGATCAGGTGTTCGCTCCGGATGCGGACCTCGAACCGCTCGTTGAGTACTACGCCGGTCAGGAGGTCGAACCGCTCACCCTGAGGGTGCCGACGCTCGTCGTGCAGGGAAGCGACGACGCGCTGGTACTGCGTCCGGTCACCGATCAGGTGACCGCGGCGCTGTGCGGCAACGGAGCCGACCTGAGCTATCGGGTATACGACGGAGCCGATCACCGAGCGGTACTCGAGGAGTCCGTCGACGACGTGCGGGCGTTCGTCGACGGAGTACGCGCGGGCGAGGCGCAGGACGGCACGTGCGGTTGATGCCGCCGATCAGTCGGTCTTGATGCGTTCGGGGACGGTGTAGACGTTCATCGTGTCGCCGCGGAGGAAGCCCACGAGGGTGAGGTCGGACTCCGCGGCGAGATCGACGGCCAGCGACGACGGCGCCGAGACCGCCGCGAGCACGGGGATCCCGGCCATGACCGCCTTCTGCACGAGTTCGAACGAGGCGCGTCCGCTCACCATGAGCACGCTGTGCGAGAGCGGCACCCGGTTGTCGGTCAGGGCCCAGCCGATCACCTTGTCGACGGCGTTGTGCCGGCCGACGTCCTCGCGCAGGGCCAGCAGCGCCCCGTCGGGGGTGAACAGTGCGGCCGCGTGCAGACCGCCGGTCGACTCGAAGACCTGCTGGTGCCGACGCAGCGTGTCGGGCAGTTCGGTGAGGGTGTGCGTTCCGATAGAGGTGGTGCCGGCATCCTTCAGTGGATATCGCGTGCGCGTGCGCACCTCGTCGAGCGAGTTCTTCCCGCACACCCCGCACGCGGAGGTCGTCGTGAATGCGCGTCGCCCCGTCCCTTCGGGGACGGTGACGCCGGGCGCGAGGGCGACGTCGAGAACGTTGTAAGTGTTGGCGCCGCTCTCGTCCACCCCGTCGCAGTAGCGAACGGCGGCGATGTCCTCGCGACTGCCGATCATCCCTTCGGCCAGCAGGAATCCGTGGACGAGATCGACGTCGTGACCGGGGGTGCGCATCGTGATGGTGAGCGACTCACCGCCGACCCTGATCTCGAGCGGTTCCTCGACGGCGAGGGTGTCGGGACGTCGCGTCGCCCTGTCCGCAGTGATGCGCAGTACCGGTCGACGTGTCGTGACCCGTCCCATCGTCTACCTCCCAGATGCGTGCAGCGGTTCGAGCCGTCGTTCCCGCGGAACCCGGGCAGGGCAGGGATACCCGGGTGGCACAGGTTGTGCACACCGCGGGATGCGGCGTCTCGTCCTCCATACTGCCTGCCCGGACGCAACGGCATCCCCGTCCGGTGAACTGCGGTGGCGTTACACGAAGTTCACCCGCGCCTCGCAGGGACATTACAGAGTGGGTCCACTCTCAGGGGACGGTGATGAATGTGGGTCACCGACTGACGTAGGGGTCGTGAACCCCGGGATCGAACAGGGTGGACTTATATGGAACAGGCACTCGCGGCCGCCGATACCGCCTGGGTTTTGGCGGCGTTCACAGCAGTCGTACTGATGGTTCCGGGCCTGGCGCTGTTCTACAGCGGCATGCTCGGAGTCAAGAGCGCGCTCAACATGATCATGATGGTGTTCGGTGGATTCGCCGTCACAGCCGTCCTGTGGGTGCTGTTCGGTCCGGCCGCCGTGCTCGGTGACAGCGTCGGGGGCCTCGGCCTCATCGGCGATCCCTTCACCGACATCGGTCTGGGCTCGCTGCTCGAGGAGGACCCGGACGGAGGGATGCCCGCCGCACTGACCGCGGCCTTCCACCTCCTCTTCGCAGGCATCACGGTGGCGATCATCGCCGGTGGTGTCGCGGACCGGATGAAGTTCTCGGCGTGGCTGGTGTTCTCGGGCATCTGGGTCGTCCTCGTCTACTTCCCGGTCGCGCACTGGGTCTTCGCCTTCGACGACGAGGAAGCGGGCACGAAGGGCGGATGGATCGCCAACACGCTCGCCGCCCACGACTTCGCCGGCGGCACCGCCGTGCACATGAACTCGGGTGTCGCGGCGCTGGCACTCGCCATCGCACTCGGTCGCCGCCGTGGATTCCCGCACGTGGCACGTCCCCACAACCTGCCCCTCGTCGTGCTCGGTGGCGGAATCCTGCTGTTCGGCTGGTTCGGCTTCAACGGCGGTTCGGCGGGCGGCGCCAACCACACGGCCGGTGTCGTCGTCCTCAACACGCTCGTCGCCGCGATGGCCGGCCTGCTCGGCTGGCTGATCGTCGAACGCATCAAGGAGAAGCACGCGACGACGCTCGGTGCCATCTCGGGCGTGATCGCCGCACTCGTGGGCATCACGCCCGCAGCGAGCCTCGTGTCCCCGCTCGGTGCCCTGCTGATCGGCGTGGTCTCCGGTGCCGTCGGCTGCTTCGCCGTGAGCTGGAAGTTCCGCATGGGCTACGACGACTCACTCGACGTCGTTGCCATCCACCTCATGGGCGGCGTCGTAGGCACCACCCTCATCGCCTTCGTCGCGACGGCCGCCGCGCCGGCCGGTGTCGACGGTCTGTTCTTCGGCGGCGGGATCGACTTCTTCGGACGCCAGATCGTCGCGATGGCCGCGGTGTTCGCCTACTCGTTCGCGGTGACCTTCCTGATCGCGAAGGCGCTCGACAAGATCATGGGCATCCGGGTCGACACCGAGACGGAGATGCGGGGCATCGACGTCCCGGTCCATGGGGAGACGGCCTACGTGATGGACTCGTTCTCACCCACCGGTCCGTCGACGCTGCGTCCCGAGGTGTTCGCCGAGGATCGCGACGTGATCGTGCCCAAGTCCTGACCGGCGAGCTTCACCGATCGAACGGCAGGAGCCCTCACCGCACCGGGCGGTGAGGGCTCCGTCGTGTTCACGGTTGCCGGTCGTTCACGGCTGGTGATTGTCGGGATACGCCGTGACGGCGAGGAACCGGATGGGCAGCTTCAGCAGCTCGTTCGGTCCGTGCAACCCTTCGCCGTCGAGGAGCAGGGCGTCGCCCGGTTGCAGGTGGTACTCGGAATCGCCGTGGCCGTAGAGCATCTCGCCCTCGAGCATGTACAGCAATTCCGTGCCGGGATGCTGGAAGAGCGGGAAGACGTCGCTCGCATCGGTGAGGGTCACCAGCACCGGTTCGAGTCTCTTGTGCTGTCCCCGCAGCGCGCCGAGCAGTTCGTAGTGATGGCCCACCCGCGTACCGCGACCGACGATCTCGGCGCCGTGCCCGTTCTTGGTGAACACCGCGTCGCGGTGCGCGTCCGCGCCCCGGAAGAGCGAGGTGACGGGGACGTCGAGGCCGACGGCGAGCCGGGCGAGCGTCGACAGACTGCACGAGGTCTGGGCGTTCTCGATCTTCGAGAGCATCGCCTTGGAGATCCCCACCTTCGCGGCCATGTCGCCGACGGACAGGCCGCTGGCCAGCCGCAACGACCGCACCTGGTGGGCGATCGCGCGCTCGAGATCCACACCCGTCGGGGTGCCGCGCGGAACTTCGCGTCCGGAATCGTCGTACAAGACGGGACGATCTGGGCTGGCCATCTCGTCAGCGTAGCGTGTGTCCACCGGTGGTGAACGCCGCAATGCAGACATGGCGGTGCCCTCCACAGATCCGGACGACAGGGATCCGGCCGGGTCCGTGGAGGGCACGAGTGCTGAGTAGGTGGGGATCAGCGCATCTCGCCGGCGCCTTCGTAGGGGTTGAGACTCAGGAGCAGATCACCCTCCTCGAAGCGGGAGAAACGGAAGTCGTCCGGGTTCACGTTCGGAAGGTCGGTCTTCCCGTCGATCAGCAGGTCGGCGACCAGCTTGCCCACCGCGGGGGAGATCTTGAATCCGTGCCCGGAGAATCCCGTCGCCAGGAACAGACCCTCGACCGGTGCCGGACCGATGACGGGGTTGTAGTCCTCGGTGACGTCGTAGGCACCGACGTACGAACTGGTGATCCGCGGGTCCGGCATGTCGGGAAGGCGGTTGCCGAGCTTCATGATGTTCTTCTCGATCGTCGAGTCGTCGGCGCGGTTCACGTACTTGTCGGGATCGATGTACTGCGGCGTTTGATGATCGGAATTGCCCACCAGGAGTTCACCGTTCGGCTCACGGCAGATGTACTGTAGACCCGCCAGATCGGACAGCACGGGCACCTCCGGGGTCGGGACACCCTGGTCGACGAGAACCAACTGCGCGCGTTGCGCCCGGACGTCGATGTCGACGCCGACACCGGCGACGAGTGCCGGCGTCCACGGTCCCGCCGCGACGACGACCTGCTCGGCGTGCACCTCGGACCCGTCGGCGAGAGTGACGCCGTAGACCCGGCCCGCGGCGTTCTGCAGCAACGACACCACCGGGGTGCTCTGTCGGATCTTCACGCCCATCCGACGTGCCGTTGCACCGAACGCCATTCCCGCCATGTAGGCCTCGCCGCGACCGCCGAGCGGTTCGTAGGCGAACAGGGCGAAATCGTCGAGGTTCAGGCCCGGCCACAGTTCGGCCATCTTGTCGTGGGAGATGAGTTCGGTGGCGATGCCCAGGCCCTGCATCATCTCGATGTTCGCCTCGAGCGGCTTGACGTTGTTCTCCGCGACACCGACGACGTAACCGCACCGGCGGAATGCCATGTCGTCGCCGAAGATTTCGGTCGCCCTGGTGAAAATATCGACGCCGTACCAGGACATCGCGGCCAGCGAAGGGGTGCCGTAGTGGCACCGCACGACGCCGCTCGATTTACCGGTCATGCCCGAGCAGAGGGTGTCGCGCTCGAGGACGAGGACGTCGGTTTCGCCGCGGTCGGCGAGGGAGTAGGCGATGGCCAGGCCTTCGAGGCCGCCGCCGACGATCAGAAACTTGGTCGTGTCCGTCACCTGAGGATCCTTTGTTCGGTCGGCCTCCGAATCAGGAGGTCGGTGGGGGAGTCGATGTCAGAGGGAGGAAGTGGGTTCGATGCGGACCAGGAGTCCGGTGGCCGACGAGCCTCGTAGGGTGACGGCCTCGCCGCGGATCAGGACGCAGTCCCCGGGCGCAGCTCGTTCGGTACCGGCCTGCACCGAGCCCGATCGCACGTAGAGGGCCGTGACACCATCTGCGGCGGTGTCGCACACCGTGTCGAGCGCGAAGTACCCGACGGCCGCAGTGGCGCCCCCGCGCTCGGTCATGACATTGAATGCACGGGTGGCGCCTCGGGGGACGCAGTGGGGCGCGTCCTCACCGGCGAACGAGTGTGGACGCCACGGATCCAGCGAACGGGGTCTGTGGCCCGAGTCGAGGTCGGCGCCGTGCTCACCGATGACGGTGAAGATCCGTTCCGTGCCGGGAAAGGCCGAGAACTCGCTGGGCTCGGAGCCCAGCTCGGCCACGCTGATCCGCCACAGCGGACGGCCGGAGGGGCCGTCGGGTCCGGTCGCGATCTCCTCCGTGATCCCGGCGCCGTTGCGCCAGGGCACCCGCCGCCGCTCGCCGGGCCGGATCACCTGCGCGGCCACCTAACTGCCCGTCGTCCAGTCCGCCATGATGTCGGCCAGCGCCTGCGCTCCGATGTTGCAATCGTCGGCCTCGGCGAACTCGTGCGGTGAATGCGAGACACCGGTGGGGTTGCGCACGAACAACATTGCGGTGGGAACCTTCTCCGAGAGGATGCCCGCGTCGTGTCCCGCCTGGGTGGGCAGTACCGGGATGTCCCCGAGATGCGACAGCGCGCGGCGCAACCGTTCGCGCGGTCCGGCCGGGAACTCGACGATCGGGGTGATCGATTCGGCGAAGACATCGAGTCCGATCTCGTCCGGCAGGCAGTGTTTGCGGGCCTCGGCCTCGATCTCGGCGACCAGCGTCGTCAGGGTCTCCTCGTCCGCGGCGCGAGCGTCGAGCCAGGCCTTGATCTCGGAGGGGATCGCGTTGGCCCCGTTGGGCAGCACCTCGAGTTTGCCGAAGGTGGCGACCGCACCGGCCGCCGCGGCACACGAGCGGGCGCTGTGCACCGACGAGGCGTAGGCGAGCATCGGGTCGCGGCGGTCCACCAGGCGCGTGGCTCCGGCGTGGTTGGCCTCACCGGTGAAGGTGAACTGCCATCGGCCGTGCGGCCAGATCGACGACGCGACCGCGACCGGTGCATCGACGAGGTCGAGGGCCCGGCCCTGTTCGACGTGAAGTTCGACGTACACCCCGACCCGGTCGACGAGGGTGGGGTCGGTGCCGATGCGTTCGGGCACGCGACCGGCGCGGGTCATGGCCTCGGCCAACGTTATTCCGTCACGATCACGCAGGCCGAGCGCACGCTGCGGAGCGAGCGCCCCGGTGGTGAGCTGACTGCCCACGCAAGCCACACCGAAGCGGGCACCCTCCTCGTCGGAGAACGCGGTGATCGCGATCGGCACGGTCGGGACGATGCCGCGCTCCCGGACCAGATCGACCGCGGCGAACGCCGAGACCACGCCGAGTGGTCCGTCGAACGCGCCGCCGTCGGGCACCGAGTCCAGGTGCGAACCGGTGACGAAGGCGTCGGTGGGATCGCCTTCCCAGCCGACGGGGAGCCACCACGCCCACAGGTTCCCGTTCCGGTCCTCTTCGACGTCCATGCCGCGCTCGGCGGCGCAGCCGCGGAACCACTCGCGGAGAGTGAGATCGGCGTCGCTCCAAGCGAATCGGCGATAGCCCCCGGTCGTCGGATGCTTACCGACATCCAGGATCGATGCCCAGAGCGTGTCGAAGGCGGTCATATCTTGTGTCCTCTCGGGAAGTGCGGTGGCAGGCCTGTCGCCACGGTCAGAAGGCGCTGCGGCCGGGGATCCAGTCGGTGCCGGCCAGGGGCACCCGAGCCATCGCGGCGGCCTCCATCGTGACCGCGACGAGGTCCTGCGGTTCGAGATTGCGCAGGTGCGACTTGCCGCACGCCCGGGCGATGGTCTGGGCCTCCATGGTGAGCACCCGCAGGTAGTTCGCGAGGCGGCGGCCACCCTCTACCGGATCGAAGCGGGCCTGCAGGTCGGGATCCTGCGTGGTGATGCCGGCGGGGTCCTTGCCGTCCTGGAAGTCGTCGTAGAAACCGGCTGCGGAGCCCAGCTTCTCGTATTCGGCCTGGTACTTCGGATCGTTGTCGCCGAGGGCGATCAGCGCGGCCGTGCCGATGGCGACGGCGTCCGCGCCGAGGGCCATCGCCTTGGCGACGTCGGCGCCCGAGCGGATACCGCCCGAGACGATCAGCTGCACGCCGCCCGGGGTGCGGTGCACACCCATCTCCTGCAAGGCCTGCACCGCCTGGGGGAGCGCGGCCAGGGTCGGGATGCCGACGTGCTCGATGAAGACGTCCTGGGTGGCAGCGGTGCCACCCTGCATCCCGTCGACCACCACGACGTCGGCGCCGGACTTCACGGCGAGCTTGACGTCGTAGTAGGTGCGGGTCGCGCCGACCTTGACGTAGATCGGCTTCTCCCAGCCGGTGATCTCGCGCAGTTCGAGGATTTTGATGGCGAGGTCGTCGGGGCCGGTCCAGTCGGGGTGCCGGCACGCGCTGCGCTGGTCGATGCCCACCGGCAGGGTACGCATCCCCGCGACCCGCTCGGTGATCTTCTGCCCGAGGAGCATGCCGCCGCCACCGGGCTTGGCTCCCTGGCCGAGCACGACCTCGATGGCGTCGGCCTTGCGGAGGTCGTCGGGGTTCATGCCGTATCGCGACGGAAGGTACTGGTAGACGAGGTGCTTGGACTGCCCACGTTCTTCCGGGGTCATGCCGCCGTCGCCGGTGGTGGTGGACGTGCCGACCTCGCTGGCGCCACGCCCGAGGGCCTCCTTCGCGCGACCGGACAGCGCACCGAAGCTCATTCCGGCGATCGTGACCGGGATGTCGAGGTGCAACGGGTACTTCGCGTTGCGGTCGCCGAGGACGACGTCGGTCTCACACTTCTCGCGGTAGCCCTCGAGTGGGTAACGCGACATGGACGCGCCGAGGAAGAGCAGGTCGTCGAAGTGGGGAACCTTGCGCTTGGCACCCCAGCCGCGGATGTCGTAGATGCCGGTCGCGGCGGCGCGCTGGATCTCGTGGATGACGTTGCGGTCGAAGGTGGCCGACTCACGCAGTCCGGGCTGGAAGGTCATGGAAGTCTCCTCGGGGGTCGAGCGGGCGGAAGAACGTCGGGGGCTCTCAGTAGGCCGAAGCGTTGTCGACGTGGAAGTGGTAGAGCTGCCGGGCCGAGCCGTAGCGGGTGAACTCGGCCGGGTCGGCGTCGAAACCGGCCGTGTCGAGCAGTTCCTGCAGCTCGGCGATGTGCTCGGGGAGCATCTCCTTCTTGACGCAGTCCGCACCGAGCGAGGCGACGCTGCCCCGCACGTAGATCCGCACCTCGTACAGTGAATCGCCCAGGGCCTCACCGGCATCGCCGAGGACGACGAGTCGGCCGGCCTGTCCCATGAAGGCGCTCATGTGACCGATATCACCGCCGACGACGATGTCGACGCCCTTCATCGAGATGCCGCAGCGTGCGGCGGCGTTGCCTTCGATGACCAGCAGCCCGCCGTGGGCGGTCGCACCGGCGGACTGCGAGGCGTCGCCGGTGACGCGCACACTGCCCGACATCATGTTCTCCGCGACCCCGACGCCGGCGTTGCCATCGATGGTCACGTGGGCGTGCTGGTTCATCCCGGCTGCGTAGTAGCCGACGTGGCCGTCGATGCGGACGTCGATCGGCCGGTTCAGGCCGCAGGCGAGTGCGTGGGCGCCTTGCGGGTTCACCACCTCGATCGAGGCCGGGGCCTCCATCGCGTGCAGTGCCGCATTGAGTTCGCGGGTAGTGGTCGTCGCCAGGTCGTAGGTGGCGGTCGGGAGCAGGGTATCGGTGGTCATGATTGCCTCCGGGGATGAGATCGGGACGGCGGAGTCGGGATTCGCGCGGCCGGTCAGCGTCGCCACACGTAGACCCGGTCCGGCTCGGGTTCGAAGATGCGGGCGTCGGCGATGCCGGGAAGTCCTGCCAGGGCGCGGAATTCCGAGGCCATCGCGACGTAGGCGTCGCACTCGGCGACGATCGCGGGCTTGCAAGCGATCGGATCGCGGACCACGGCGAACGAATCGGAGGTGGACACCAGCAGGGTGTAGAACCCGTCGAAGCGTTCACCGAGCAGACGCAGTGCCTTCTCCAGGTCGGCGCCCTCGGCGAGATGTTTGGCGACGAAGCGTGCGCCGACCTCGGTGTCGTTCTCGCTGTCGAACACCACGCCCTCGTCCTCGAGTTCGCGCTTGATCGACAGGTGGTTGGAGAACGAGCCGTTGTGCACGAGGCACTGGTCGGGGCCGACGGCGAAGGGGTGCGATCCTGCTGCGGTGACGGCGGATTCGGTGGCCATGCGGGTGTGGCCGACACCCCGCCGGCCGGAGGCGGCGGGCAGGCCGAAGGTCTCGGCGAGATCGCGGGGATCGCCGGTGCCCTTGAGGACGGTCACGTCGTCGCCGAAACCGATGACGGTCGCGGTGGGAGCCAGCGTGCGGACGGTGTCGGCGAGCAGGGTCGCGGGGACGGGGGCGTGCAGCACGGTGGTGGGGGCGAGATCGAGCGCCCCGACGGTCACACCCAGTGCATCGCCGACGGCGGTGACGAGGTCCGAGGGTGCGTCGAGCACCGAGACCGACGACTCCCCGGCGGGGGAGAAGACCGGGTTGCCGTAGACGGCGACGCCCGCCGAATCCGGTCCGCGGTCCACCATCTGCCCGAGCATCCCGGTCAGCAGGCTGCCCAACCGGGGCTCGAGCGAGGCGTCTCGCAGATGAAGTCCGACGATTCCGCACATGGTCGTCTCTCCTGTTCGATGGGTCTGGAAGAAGTCGGGTGATCAGAAAGCGGTCAGATAGCTGTCGATCTCCCACGGGGTCACGGTGTTGTGCCAGTGGAAGAACTCCTCGCGCTTGAGGGAGGCGAAGTAGTCGGCAACGCCCGCACCGGCTGCGTCGAGTGCGCCGGAGACCACCGGATCGGCCTCGAGGGCGTCCATGGCGTGCAGCAGCGTCATCGGCAGCGTCGCGGTGCCGCCGGTGCCCGGCTCGCCGGGATCGAGGTCGCGTTCGATGCCGTCGAGGCCGGCGGCGACGGTCGCGGCGGTGGCGAGATAGGGGTTGGCCGAGCCGTCGCCGCCGCGCAGTTCGACGCGGTTGGCGTCGGGGACGCGCAGGTAGTGGGTGCGGTCGTTGCCGCCGTAGGTCGCGTAGCGCGGCGACCAGGTGGCGCCGGAGGCGGTGCTGGTGGCGCCGGTGCGCTTGTAGGAGTTGACCGTCGGTGCGATGACACCCTGCAGGGCGCAGGCGTGCTCGAGGATGCCGGCGACGAACGAGTAGGCGGTCTTGGACAGTCCGAGTCCGCAGGAATCGTTCGCGTCGGGGAAGACGGGGGTGTCGCCCTGCCACAGCGACAGGTGCATGTGCAACCCGGAGCCGGTGCGATCGGCGAACGGCTTGGGCATGAAGGTCGCGGTCATGCCGCGCTGCTCGGCGAGCACGGAGATGAGGTAACGCAGGGTGATGACGCGGTCGGCGGTGGTCAGGGCGTCGGCGTACTGGAAGTTCTGCTCGAACTGCCCGTTGCCGTCCTCGTGGTCGTTGGCGTAGTTGCCCCATCCGAGGGTGTTCATCGCCGAGGAGATCGACGTCAGGTGCTCGTACATGCGGGTGACGTCGCGGGCGTCGTAGCAGGGCTGGCGGGAGGTGTCGAGGGCGTCGGCGGTGCGCAGGGTTCCGTTCTCGTCGCGCTGGACGAGGAAGTACTCGATCTCGGTGCCCACCTTGACGCTCAGGCCCTTGGCGGCGGCCTGCGCGAGCGCGGTCTTGAGGATCACCCGCGGGGCGTACGGCCAGGGTTTGCCCTCGACGTAGGGGTCGCAGTGGACCAGGGCCAGGCCCTCGCGGACGAAGGGGATGGGGGTGAAGGTGGAGACGTCGGGGATGGCGACCAGGTCGGGGTCCTTGGGGACCTGGCCCATCGAGCCCGCGGCGTAGCCGGCGAAACCGACACCGTCGGTGGCGAGCTCGTCGACGGATTCGACGGGAACCAGTTTGGCGCAGGGCTTTCCGGACAGGGTGGTGAAGACGGCGAGGATGAAGCGGGTGCCGGTCGCGTGTGCGAGCTCGGCCAGACCGGCGGTGCCGGAGGTCTCGGGGGACCGGCCGTTCGTGGACGGGAGGCGCAGCACGGATGTGTCGGTGGCTTCCAGCGTCATGGGGGCTCCTCGGTTCGACGAAGTTTCACTGTAGGAATCGCTGTCGAATAGAAGGAAACACGGTATCCATGACGGGCGTGTTACGCAACCGTGAGATCGCGGTGACGCTTGGCGTGGAAACCGCCCTGTATGCGAACGACAAACAGCGGCGGGACGGTCGAAGGACCGTCCCGCCGCTGCGATGTTCGTGTGAGCGAGGGTTCTATCGGAGACCGAACGAGTTCCCGATGATGTCGCGCTGGATCTCGTTGGTTCCGCCGTAGATCGTCGCGCCGAGGGCCGCGCGCACGTGCTGCACCATGTCGAACTCGGTGGAGTAGCCGTAGCCGCCCATCATCTGCATGCACTCGAGGGCCGTGTTCTTGGCGACCTCCGTCGCCTCGAGTTTGGCCATCGACGACGCCCGCGCCAGA